>NZ_BAAGDE010000038.1:0-60555 GCF_054660795.1 Mycobacterium sp. MUNTM1 | reverse complement strand
CCATCGACCCCACACCGGCATCGGCGGAAAAACACCCATCGACCGCCTACGCGTTCACAACCTGCCAGTGAAGAACAGCTAGGGTGCATCCATGCGTCGGATCGGGATCCTGGCCGCTGTGGTTTCGACCGTGCTGGTGGCGGGCCCGATCGGGTGCGGCTCGAAGTCGCCGTCTTCGCCGACCTCGTCGACATCCGGCGGCAAGGTCATGGTGTTCGCCGCGGCGTCGCTCAAGCCGTCGTTCACCCAGATCGGCCAGCGGTTCAAGGACCAGAACCCCGGCGTCGGCGTCGACTTCGAGTTCGCCGGCTCCTCCGACCTGGCGACCCAGCTGACGCAGGGCGCGACGGCCGACGTGTTCGCCTCGGCCGACACCGCCCAGATGGACACCGTCAGCAAGGCCGGCCTGCTGAGCGGCAACCCGACGAACTTCGCGTCCAACACCCTGGTCATCGTCACCGCGCCGGGCAACCCGAAAAAGATCGGCTCCTTCGCCGACCTGGCCAGGCCCGGCCTCAACGTGGTGACCTGCCAGCAGCCGGTGCCGTGCGGGGCGGCGACCCACCGCGTCGAGGACAGCACCGGGGTGCGACTCAACCCGGTCAGCGAAGAACTGAGCGTGACGGACGCCCTCAATAAGGTCACCAGCGGCCAGGCCGACGCCGCCCTGGTCTACGTCACCGACGCCAAGGTCGCCGGCGGCAAGGTCACCACGGTGAACTTCCCGGAGGCCGCCGGCGCGGTGAACGTCTATCCCATCGGCGTGCTGAAGAAGGCGCCGCTCGCCGCGCAGGCGCAGAAGTTCGTCGACCTGGTGACCTCGCCGACCGGGCAGCAGATCCTGGCCCAGGCCGGCTTCGCGAAACCCTGACGCGCCATGCACGGGCCGACGGATCTGCCCCGCTGGGTGTATGTCCCCGCGGCGGTGGGCACCGCCTTCGTGGTGCTGCCGTTGCTGGCCATCGCGGTCAAGGTCGACTGGCCGCATTTCGGGTCGCTGATCAGCAGCCGGTCGTCGCGGACGGCGTTGTTGCTGAGCCTGAAGACCGCCGCCGCCAGCACGGTGCTGTGCCTGGCGTTGGGGGTGCCGATGGCGCTGGTGCTGGCGCGCAGCACCGCACGCGCGATCCGGTTGCTGCGGCCGCTGATCCTGCTGCCGCTGGTGCTGCCGCCGGTGGTGGGCGGAATCGCGTTGCTCTACGCCTTCGGCCGGCTCGGACTGCTCGGCCGGTATCTGGAAGCCGCCGGCGTTAGCATCGCGTTCAGCACCACCGCCGTGGTGCTGGCCCAGACTTTCGTATCGCTGCCGTTTCTGGTGATCTCGCTGGAGGGCGCCGCGCGCACCGCCGGCGCCGACTTCGAGCTGGTGGCCGCGACGCTGGGGGCGCGCCCGAGCGTGGTCTGGTGGCGCGTCACCCTGCCGCTGCTGTTGCCGGGCCTGGTGTCGGGCGCGGTGCTGGCCTTCGCCCGCTCGCTGGGCGAATTCGGCGCGACGCTGACGTTCGCGGGATCCCGGCAGGGGGTGACGCGCACGCTGCCGCTGGAGATCTATCTGCAACGGGTGACCGACGCCGATGCCGCTGTGGCGCTGTCGATTCTGTTGGTGGTGGTGGCGGCCCTGGTGGTCCTGGGCCTCGGCACGCGGCGGCTGACCGGCACCGGGCAAGCATGAGCGAACTGCAGCTGCGCGCGGCCGTCGCGGATCGGCATGTGGACGTGGAATTCTCGGTGTCCGCGGGTGAGGTGCTCGCGGTGCTCGGCCCCAACGGCGCGGGCAAATCGACCGTCCTGCATGTCATCGCGGGGCTTCTTCGCCCGGACGACGGCGTGGTGCGGCTGGGCGAGCGGGTCCTGACCGACACCGCCTCCGGGATAAATGTGGCGACGCACGACCGCCGGGTTGGGCTGCTGCTACAGGACGCGTTGCTGTTCCCGCACATGAGCGTTGCGGCCAACGTCGCTTTCGGACCGCACAGTCGGCGCGCGAGGTGGCGTCCGGCCCGCGCCGCCCAGGCGGCGACCGCGCTGCGCTGGCTGCGCGAGGTGGATGCCGAACGCTTCGCCGACCGGAAACCGCGACAGCTGTCCGGCGGGCAGGCGCAACGCGTCGCGATCGCCCGCGCGCTGGCTGCCGAACCCGACGTGTTGCTGCTCGACGAACCGCTGGCCGGGCTCGACGTCGCCGCGGCCGCGGCGATCCGGGCGGTGTTGCGCAAGGTCATCACCCGCATCGGCTGCGCGGCGATTCTGGTCACCCACGACCTGCTGGACGTGTTCACCCTCGCCGATCGCGTCCTGGTGCTGGAATCCGGCACGGTCGCCGAAATCGGCCCGGTGCCAGAGGTTCTGACCGCACCCCGCAGTCACTTCGCGGCCCGCATCGCGGGCATCAACCTGGTGAACGGGGCCGTCGACCGCGACGGTTCGCTGCGCGCGGCGTCCGGCGACCGCTGGCATGCCGCACCGCCGGAGAGCGGCGAAGCGTTCTCGCCGGACCAGCATGCGATCGCGGTGTTCCCGCCGACGGCGGTCGCCGTCTACCGCGATCGCCCGCACGGCAGCCCCCGCAACACCGTTGAGGTCACGGTGGCCGAGATGGACGTTCGCGGGGCGGCCGTGTGGGTGCGCGCCGCGCAGCAACCCGACGGTGCCCCGGGCCTCGCCGCGGAGATCACCGTCGACGCCGCGTCCGAACTGCAATTGGCGCCCGGCGACCGCGTGTGGTTCTCGGTCAAAGCCCACGAGGTGGCGCTGTATCCGGCGGCGCGGTGAGCCGGCGGGCGCGCGGCGCGATGCCCCCAGAACATTGCACATTGGCAACATCGGTAGATCCGCACCGCATTAGTCCGCAATGCATCCTTGCGTCACAGCGGTAACACGGTAGGTTCGTCGCCATGGAGCAGGTGGATCCGACCTCGACCCGTCGCAAAGGACTGTGGACGACGCTGGCGATCACCACGGTGACCGGTGCCAGCGCAGTCGCCATCGCGTTGCCGGCGACTTCCAGCGCCGATCCCGAGGTGCCGACCCCGGTCCCGCCGACTACGGCCACGGCCCCGCCCGGGGCGCCGGCGACCAACGCGCCGCCGGCGGCCCAGGCGCCGAATGGGCAACCGGCACCGGGTGATCCCAACGCCGTCCCGCCGCCCGCCAACCCGAACGGGGCACCGCCGCCGCCCGTCGACCCGAATGCGCCGCCACCACCCCCGGCTGACCCGAACGCCGGGCGGATCACCAACGCGGTCGGGGGATTCAGCTACGTCCTGCCCGCGGGCTGGGTGGAGTCGGACGCGTCGCATCTCGATTACGGCTCGGCGCTGCTGAGCAAGGTCACCGGCCCACCGCCGATGCCCGACCAGCCACCAGCGGTCGCCAACGACACCCGCATCGTGATGGGCCGCCTAGACCAAAAGCTTTACGCCAGCGCGGAAGCCAACAACGCCAAGGCCGCGGTGCGGCTGGGCTCGGACATGGGTGAGTTCTTCATGCCCTATCCCGGCACCCGGATCAACCAGGACGCCACCCCGCTCAACGGGAGCAACGGAAGCACCGGCAGCGCGTCGTACTACGAAGTCAAGTTCAGCGACGCGTCCAAGCCGAACGGCCAGATCTGGACGGGCGTCATCGGTTCCGCCAACGGTGGGACCGCCCAACGCTGGTTCGTGGTGTGGCTCGGAACCTCGAACGACCCGGTGGACCGCGGCGCGGCCAAGGCGCTGACCGAGTCGATCCAGGCGTGGACGCCGCCCGCGGGACCGCCGGCGGCTCCGGGAGCCCCCGCGGCGCCGGGAGCGCCGGGAACAGCGACGGCCCCCGGTGCGCCTGCGCCGGCGCCCGCTGCTCCGGCGGCGCCCGGGGCACCCGCGCCGGTTCCCGGCGGAGCGCCGGCCTCCTCCGAGGTCAGCCCCCCGCCCATACCCACACCGCAGCAGACGTTCTCGGCCTGATCGCGCCGCTCGACGGCCCGTTCACAGCCGAAACCGACTGGTCAACCGTCTCCGATTCGGCGCTCATTTCGTGACCCAAACTGGGTATACCGAAATGACGGCCCAGCAAATAGCTGGGCTTTGCCAGCGATTGCAAGGAGACTTCCATGGACGTCATTGCTGCTACCGAATATCTGGCCCGCTCGTCGACGCTGACCAGCGTCGGCTGGATCGGCTACATCATCATCGGCGGTCTGGCGGGCGCGATCGCCAGCCGGATCATCCGCGGCAGCGGGGCCGGCATCCTGATGGACATCGTCATCGGAATTGTCGGCGCGCTGATCGGCGGCTTCATCCTGAGCTTCTTCGTCAACACCGCGGGTGGCGGCATCATCTTCACCTTCTTCACCGCCCTGCTCGGAGCCCTGCTCCTGCTCTGGGTCGTCGGCATGGTGCGCAGGACGTAATCGGCTGAACCCGTTGCGGCCGTGGTGGTTAGCGGCATGATGGATTGATGCTTCCACCGGTGACCACCACGGCAATGCGCGCTTGGCGGGTGCGCCGGCCCGGGCCGATGAACACCGGCCCGCTGGAGCAGGTCACCGCACAGGTGCCACAACCCGGGCCCGCCGAACTGCTGGTGGCGGTGCGCGCCTGCGGCGTCTGCCGCACCGACCTGCACGTCACCGAAGGCGACTTACCCGTGCATCGCGAGCGGGTCACTCCCGGTCACGAGGTGGTCGGCGAGGTCATCAAGATGGGTGAGCAGGCCGGCGACGAATTCCGGGTGGGGGACCGGGTGGGCATCGCCTGGCTGCGCCACACCTGCGGCGTGTGCACCTACTGCCGTCGCGGCGACGAAAACCTGTGCCCCGACTCCCGCTATACCGGCTGGGACGCCGACGGCGGCTACGCCGAATTCGCCACGGTCCCTGCCGCTTTCGCCCACCCGCTGCCGAGTGGCTACAGCGACAGCGAGCTGGCCCCCTTGCTGTGTGCGGGCATCATCGGCTACCGCTCGCTGCAGCGCGCCGAGCTGCCGCCGGGTGGCCGCCTGGGCCTCTACGGCTTCGGCGGCAGCGCGCACATCACCGCCCAGGTGGCGCTGGCGCAGGGCGCCGAGGTGCACGTGATGACCCGCGGATCCCAGGCTCAGCAACTGGCGTTGGAGCTCGGCGCGGCGTCGGCACAGGGTGCGGCCGACCCGCCCCCGGTGCCGCTGGACGCCGCGATTCTGTTTGCCCCGGTGGGCGAACTGGTGCTGCCCGCACTGGAAGCCCTGGACCGCGGCGGCACCTTGTCCATCGCCGGGATTCACCTGTCCGACATCCCGACCCTGAACTACCAGCGTCACCTGTTCCAGGAACGCCAGGTCCGGTCGGTCACGTCGAACACCCGGGCGGACGCCCGGGCCTTCCTGGACTTCGCGGGTAAGCACCACATCCAGGTGACGACGCCGGAATATTCGCTCGGGCAAGCGGATCGGGCGCTGGCCGACCTGAGCGCGGGGCGCATCGCCGGGGCGGCGGTGCTGCTGGTCTGATCCGGCGTCAGGTGGACAGGTGCCACACCAGCGCGGCGGCCAGCGCGCCGAGCCCGTTCAACGACCAGTGCAACGCGATGGGGGCGATCAGGCTGCCGCTGCGCCGGCGCAGCCAGCTGAACACGAAACCGGCGGCCCCGGTCGCAAGGACAGCGCCGGTCACCCCGGCCATCATGCCCACGATTCCGCCACCGAAAAGCCGGGTGAAGCCGACGTTGCTGCTGGTCAAGCCGAAGGACGTCGCGACGTGCCACAGCCCGAACAACAGCGAACCCGCGAGCGCCACGCCGCGAAAGCCCCAGGCCCGATTGAGCGTGCCGTGCAGGACGCCCCGGAATGCCAGTTCCTCGGGGATGACGGTCTGTAGCGGGATGACGACCATCGAGGCGATCATCGCCCCGGAGATCGTGGCGTAGCGGTTGTTCATGAACAGCGGCCGAGTCTCCGGCAGCAGCACGCCCAGCGCGATCACCGACGCGACGACGGTCACGGCCGCCAGCGCGTAACCCATGCCGGGCTTCCAGTGCTCGCGGCCCAGGCCGAGATCCGCCCAGCCCAGGCCCCGCCAGCGCATCAATATGACCAGCCCCACGGCCGCGGCCGGGACGGTGGCGATGCTCGCCCACGGGGTGGTGAAGTGCGCGATCAGGTTGGTCAGCACCAGCACCACGACGACGACGGCGATGTCGAGATGGATCCGGAATCGGTGCAGCGCCGAGAGCTGGGACACCGCGGGATGGAGATCGGCTGTCCCGGTGGCGTCAAGCATCCGACCAGTTTACCGGCGCCCGACGGTCCGGCGCCCGACGGCCCGACAGTCCGACGAGATTGCCATCACGGTCGTTATGCGCGCTTGAGCACAGCCATCACGGCAATCTCAGCGTCAGGTCACTCAGCCGTCCAGGTCCAGCCGGCGATCTTCGGGTCGTCCTCGCCGTGCTCGCGGGTGTACATCCGCGCCGCGAGGCGGGCGTCGACCATCCGCTGCCGCAGCATGGCGGCCCGACTGGCCAGTCCGTCCACCCGATCGATGACGTCCATGACCAGGTGGAAGCGGTCCAGATCGTTGAGCATCACCATGTCGAACGGCGTCGTCGTGGTGCCGCGCTCCTTGAAGCCGCGTACGTGCAGGTGGGCGTGGTTGGTGCGGCTGTAGGTGAGCCGGTGGATCAGCCAGGGATACCCGTGGTAGGCGAAGATGACCGGTTTGTCGCGGGTGAACAGCGCGTCGAACTCGCGGTCTGGCAGGCCGTGCGGGTGCTCGGAGTCCGGCTGCAGCCGCATCAGGTCGACGACGTTGATCACCCGGACGCCCAGCTCCGGCAGCTCGCGGCGCAGGATGTCTGCGGCGGCCAGCGTCTCCAGCGTGGGGATGTCGCCGGCGCAGGCCAGCACCACGTCGGGCTCCTCGGTGGCCGTGCTCGCCCACGGCCAGATGCCCAGGCCCCGGGTGCAGTGCGCGATCGCGGCGTCCATGTCGAGGTAGGCCAGCGCGGGCTGCTTGCCGGCGACGATGACGTTGATGTAGTCGCGGCTGCGCAGGCAGTGATCGGCGACCGAGAGCAGCGTGTTGCCGTCCGGCGGCAGGTAGACGCGGGTCAGCTCCGGTCGCTTGTTGGCGACGAGGTCGATGAAGCCCGGGTCCTGGTGGGACGCGCCGTTGTGGTCCTGGCGCCACACGTGCGAGCTGAGCAAATAGTTGAGCGACGCGATCGGCCGGCGCCACGGCAATTCCCGGCTGGTGGCAAGCCATTTCGCGTGCTGATTGAGCATCGAGTCGACGATGTGTACGAAGGCTTCGTAGCAGTTGAACAGCCCGTGCCGCCCGGTCAACAGGTAGCCCTCCAGCCAGCCCTGGCACAGGTGCTCGGAGAGCACCTCCATCACCCGGCCGTCGGGGGCGAGGTGTTCGTCCTCGGGCTCGACCTGGGAAAGCCACACCTTGTCGGTCGACCCGTAGACCGCGTCGAGCCGATTGGAGGCCGTCTCGTCGGGCCCCATCAGGCGGAAGCGGTCCCGGTTGCGGGCGATCACGTCGCGCAGGAACGCGCCCAACACGCGGGTGGCCTCGTGTGTGGCCGCCGCGGGCCGCTCGACGGCCACCGCGTAGTCGCGGAAGTCCGGCAGATCCAGGTCGTGCAGCAACAACCCGCCGTTGGCGTGCGGGTTGGCACTCATCCGGCGGCCCCCTTGGGGTGCCAGCGCCCGCAATTCGTCACGCAGCCTGCCGCTGTCGTCGAATAGCTGCTCGGGCGCGTAGCTGCGCAACCAGTCCTCCAGCTGGGCGCGGTGCTCGGGATTGGTGTGCGTCTCGGACAGCGGCACCTGATGCGAGCGCCAGGTGCCCTCGACCTTCTTGCCGTCCACCACCTTGGGCCCGGTCCAACCCTTGGGCGTGCGCAGCACGATCATCGGCCACACCGGTCGCTGCGCCTGCCCGCCGCCGCGGGCCGCGCTCTGGATGGCCGCGATGTCGTCGAAGGCGTCGTCGAGCGCGGCGGCCAGTTGCCGGTGCACGTCGGCCGGGTCCTGGTCTTCATGCGCGGCGACCGTGATCGGCCGGTAGCCGTAGCCGCGCAACAACGACTCCAGCTCGTCGTGCGGGATGCGGGCCAGCACCGTCGGGTTGGCGATCTTGTAGCCGTTGAGCGCCAGGATGGGCAGCACGGCGCCGTCGGTCACCGGGTTGAGGAACTTGTTGGAGTGCCAGCTGGCGGCCAGCGGCCCGGTTTCGGCCTCGCCGTCGCCGACGACGCAGGCCACCACCAGGTACGGGTTGTCCAGGGCCGCGCCGTAGGCGTGCACCAGCGCGTAGCCGAGTTCACCGCCCTCGTGGATGGAACCCGGCGTCTGCGCCGCGACGTGGCTGGGGATGCCGCCGGGGAAGGAGAACTGACGGAACAGCTTGCGCAGCCCCTCGGCGTCCTCCTCGATGCCGGTGTACACCTCGCTGTAGGTGCCTTCCAGGTAGGCGTTGGCGACCAGGCCGGGGCCGCCGTGACCCGGCCCGGTCACGTAGATGACGTCCGCGTCGCGGTTGCGGATGATCCGGTTCAGGTGGGCGTAGACCAGGTTGAGCCCGGGCGTCGTGCCCCAGTGCCCCAGCAACCGCGGTTTGACGTGCTCGGTGGTCAGCGGCTCGGTGAGCAGCGGGTTGTCCAGGAGGTAGATCTGCCCGACGGACAAATAGTTGGCGGCGCGCCAATACTTGTCGAGCAGAGCGAGTTCGTCGTCGGAGAGCGGAGTTTCGGTGGGCGCGGAGGTTCGGGTTTCTAGGCTCACCCGCCCGATTGTCCGCGCCTTCGGTGAAGAATGCTCGCGCGCGATCACTCTTCGCCGCGGGCGCGGGCCTCGTACGCCCGGCGCCTGGCGACGTCGACGTCGTCGGTGAAGACGTGATCGCCGCCCAGCATCCGGTTGAGCCCCTCGGCGATTCGGCGCGGCCAGAACCTCTGGGACACCACCATGGCGCCGGCCGCCTTGGTGATCCGCACTCGCGGCTTGGGGTGGGCCACCAGGTTGACGATCGCGTCAGCGATCTCGGCGGGTTCGGCGTTGCGGAAGCCCTTCATGCCGGGAGTCCCGGCGACCAGCTCGGTGTTGACGAACGTCGGCAAGACCAGCGAGAACTTCACGCCGGCGTCGTGGTACTCCAGCCGGGCCGAGTCGGTGAATCCGATCACCGCGTGCTTACTGGCGCAGTAGGTGGACAGCCCGACGATGTTGAGCTCACCGGCCAGCGAGGCGACGTTGATGACGTGCCCCTTGCCGCGCGGCGCCATGCGCTGGGCCGCCAGCTTGCTGCCGACGATGACGCCGTAGACGTTGATGTCGAGGATCCGGCGGGTGACGGCGTCCGGCTCGTCGACGATCTTGCCGACGGGCATGATGCCGGCGTTGTTGATCAGCACGTCGATCGGGCCGAGCTGGCGCTCGACCTCGTCCAGGAAATCGGCGAACGAGTGCGGATCGGTGACGTCGAGCTTGCCGTAGACGTCGAGTCCCAGGTCGGCGCCCGACTCCTTCACCCGCACCTCGTCGACGTCGCCGATGGCGACCTTGGCGCCCAGACCGTGCAGCGCGGTGGCGGTGGCCAGCCCGATGCCCCGGGCGCCTCCGGTGATCACGACGACCTTGCCTTTCAGCCGGCCGCCACCCTTCAGGCCGATCGACGCCGTATCTGCCATTCCGGCCCCCTCCAGTTTCTTGACGGGTGTCAACTCAACAACGGGCTAAGCACAGCACTCGAAGTCGCCCCGCGCAACAATCCCCGGTGACCGGCGGCTTGACGGGTCAGCTCAGGGCGAACCAGACCAGGCTGGCGCCGCCGGCCAGGGCGCAGTAGATCGCGAACGGCGTCAGCGTGCGGGTCTCGAAATACCGCGTCAGGAAACGCACGGCGAGATAGGCGCAGACGAATGAGGCGACGCTGCCGGCCAGCACCTGGCCGCCGATGCCCGCGCCGAGGGGGCCGAAGAGTTCCGGGATCTTGTACACGCCCGCGGCCAGGATGATCGGGGTCGCGAGCAAAAAGGAGAACCGGGCGGCGTCTTCGTGCGACAGGCCCCGCCACAGTCCGGCCACGATGGTGATTCCCGAGCGGCTGATGCCGGGTAGCAGCGCGAGGATCTGCGCCGCACCGATCACCACGCCGCGGGGCAGCGGGAGTTGGGCCAGCCGGTGATCGGAGGCCTCGTCGCCGTGTGCGAGCTCCCCGCCGGCCAGCGCGGCCTCATCCGGTGCGGGCGCGACGCGCCGGCGCAGCACCTCGCCCACATACAGTGCGATGCCGTTGACCAACAGGAAGCCCGCCGCGGGGACGGGCTTGCCGAGCGTGGTGCGGAACAGCTGTTCCAGCAAGAGCCCGGCCAGGCCCACCGGGATGGTGCCCGCCACGATCAGCCAGGCGAGCCGTTCGTCGGGCGTCTGGATCCGCCGATGCCGCAGCGAGGTGAAGAACCCAGTCAGGATGCGCACCCAGTCGCGCCAGAAGAAGACCAGCAGCGCGGCGGCGGTGGCCACATGCAGGCCCACGATGAACGCGAGGTACGGCGATTTGGGGGCGGACACGCTGAGGTCCTGGGCCCATCGCCCGCCGACCAGTGCCGGTACCAGCACCGCGTGCCCCAGGCTGGACACCGGGAACAGCTCGGTGACGCCTTGGAACGCGCCGACCACCACCGCCTCCACGTAGCTCAGGTGCGCGGTCATAGTGATGCCTCCATGCGACGACGGACAGGGCCGGGCGGATCGGCCTGTGACGATAGCCGACGCCGACGTTCGGGGAGAACCTTGCGCCGGTGCCGCCGGCGCGCCCGCCGAATCAGCTTGCCCGCCCGGCACTTTGGCCGCCGCGGTGGCCGGCCTGCGTCGACAACGCCCGCCGCGCAACGGCCTGACCAGGCAGGTACGGTGTCCAGATGGCCGACGGATTGCTCGATGCCGTGCGCGTCCTCGACTTGTCGAGCGGCGTCGCGGACGCGGTCACCCGGCTGTTCGCCGACTTGGGCGCCGACGTCCTCAAGGTGGAGCCGCCGGGCGGTTCCCCGGGACGCGATGCGCTGCCCACGCTGCGCGGAGCCGGCATTGCGTTCGCGATGCACAATGCGAACAAGCGCAGCGCGGTGCTCGACCCGTTCGACGACGAGGACTGCGACCGCTTCCAGGGGCTGGCCGCCGAGGCCGACATCGTCGTGGACACCGGCGCCGACGAACGCGGAGCCATGTTCGGGACCTCGGGCGAGGAGCTGGCGGCCCGCTATCCCCACCTGGTGGTGCTGTCGATCACCGACTTCGGTGCGACCGGCTCGCGGTCATCGTGGCGTGCCACCGATCCCGTGTTGTACGCGATGTGTGGCGCGTTGTCGCGGTCCGGCCCCACCACCGGCACCCCGGTGCTGCCACCGGACGGTATCGCGTCCGCGACCGCCGCGGTTCAGGCGGCCTGGGCCGCACTCGCGGCGTATTACAACCGATTGCGCTGCGGCACAGGTGATTACATAGACTTCTCCTGGTTCGACGCCGTCGTCATGGCCCTCGATCCCGCCTTCGGCGCGCACGGCCAGGCCGCCGCCGGGGTCCGTCGCAGCGGCCGGTGGCGCGGCCGGCCGAAGAACCAGGACGCCTACCCGATCTACCCGTGCCGGGACGGTTACGTCCGGCTGTGCGTGATGGCGCCGCGGCAGTGGCGCGGCCTGCGGCGCTGGCTGGGGGAGCCCGACGAGTTCCAGGACCCGAAATACGACGCGATCGGTGCGCGGTTCGCGGCCTGGCCGCAGATCAGCGAGCTCATCCGGGAGCTGTTCGCCGGGCAGACGATGAAGGACCTGGTGGCCGCCGGCCAGGCGAACGGGGTGCCGATCGCCGCGGTGCTGACGCCCGCGCGGATCCTGGGGTCCGAACACTTTCAGGCGGTGGGTGCCATCAACGACGCCGAACTCGTGCCCGGCGTGCGGACCAGCGTGCCGACCGGATATTTCGTCGTCGACGGCCGGCGCGAAGGTTTCCGCACGCCGGTGCCGGCCGCCGGCCACGACGAACCGTACTGGCGGGGCAATCCGTCGGTGGTGCCGTCGTCGTCGGGCCGGCTCGGCGACTATCCGTTTGCCGGGCTGCGGATCCTCGATCTGGGCATCATCGTCGCCGGCGGTGAGCTGAGCCGGCTGTTCGGCGACCTGGGCGCCGATGTCATCAAGGTCGAAAGCGTCGAATACCCGGACGGGTTGCGGCAGGCCCGGGCCGGCGACGCCATGAGCGAGTCGTTCGCCTGGACGCACCGCAACAACCGGGGCCTGGGACTGGATCTGCGCAGCCCCGAGGGCAAGAAGATCTTCGCCCGGCTGGTGGCCGAGGCCGACGCGGTGTTCGCCAACTTCAAGCCGGGAACCCTTACGGCACTGGGCTTTTCCTACGATCGGCTGCGCGCGATCAACCCGCGGATCGTGCTGGCCGAAAGCAGCGCGTTCGGCGACACCGGGCCGTGGAGCGCGCGGTTGGGCTACGGCCCGCTGGTCCGAGCCACCACCGGGGTCACCCGGCTGTGGACGTCCGACGGCGCGCAGGACGACGCCGCGACCGGCAGGCACGGGTTCTACGACGCGACGACGGTCTTCCCCGACCACGTGGTGGGGAGGGTCACGGCGGTCGGCGCGCTGGCCGCGCTGATCCACCGCAACCGGGCCGGCCGGGGCGCCCACGTGCACATCTCGCAGGCCGAAGTCGTGGTCAATCAGCTCGACACGCTGTACGTCACTCAGGCCGCGCTGGCCGCCGGTGTCGCGCAGATCCGCGAGGACACCAGCCTGCATGCGGTCTACCCCTGCGCGGGCGACGACGAATGGTGCGTCATCTCGATCCGCTCCGATGACGAATGGCGCCGCGCCGCTTCGGTTTTCGACCATATCGGATGGGCCGACGATCCGCGCTTCGCCACCGGAGAGGCGCGGCTGAACCATCGCGGCGAGCTGGTGGAGCTGGTGTCCGGCTGGACCCGCACGCGCACGCCGCTGCGGGCGGCCGAGCTGCTGCAGTCGGCCGGGGTGCCGGCCGGGCCGATGAACCGCCCGCCGGACGTGCTCGAGGACCCACAGCTGATCGCGCGAAACGTGTACAGCCCCATGACGCATCCGCTGATCGAAAGCCCGTTGCCGGCCGAGACGGGCCCGGCGCCGTACCGCCACATCCCGGCGGCGCGGCAGGCCCCGGCGCCGCTGCCCGGCCAGGACACCGTCGAGATCTGCCGAAGCGTGCTGGGCATGAACCCGGCGGACATCGAGCGGCTGATCGACGACGGCGTGCTGTCCGTCCCGGCCGACGACGTGAATCCATAGCCACGCTAAATTCGTTCCCATGAGCGTCGACCCGAGGACCCCGGTGTTGATCGGCTTCGGCCAGGTCAACCATCGCGACGAGATCGACCCGCAAACCCGGTCGGTCGAGCCGATGGACCTGATGGTGGCCGCGGCAGAGCAAGCCGCCGATGCCGCGGTGATCGAGGCCGTCGACTCCATCCGCATCGTGAACATCCTGTCGGCCCAGTACCGCGACCCGGGCCTGCTGCTCGGCCAGCGGATCGGCGCGTCGGGCTTCAGCACGCTGTACAGCCCCGTCGGCGGCAACGTGCCGCAGTCGCTGGTCAACCAGGCCTGCCTGGACATCCAGCGCGGCCACGCCAAGGTCGTGCTGTTGGCCGGGGCCGAAACCTGGCGCACCAGGCGGGGACTGCGGGCCAAGGGCGGCAAGCTGGTGTGGACCGAGCAGGACCACTCGGTCCCGATGGCCGAGATCAGCGGCGACGACGTCGCGATGGCCGGCGACGCCGAGATCAGGATCTCCCTGGACCGGCCGGCCTACGTCTATCCGATGTTCGAGGAGGCACTTCGGGTCGCGAACGGCGAGTCGATCGACGATCACCGCAAACGCATCGGGGCGCTGTGGGCACGGTTCAACGCCGTGGCCGTGGACAACCCGAACGCCTGGATCCGCAAGCCGGCGAGCGCCGACGACATCAGCCAGCCGGGCCCGCAGAACCGGATGATCAGTTGGCCCTACACCAAGCTGATGAACTCGAACAACATGGTCGACCAGGGCGCGGCGCTGGTGCTGACGTCGGTCGGGGAGGCGACCCGGCTGAAGATCCCGGCCGAGCGCTGGGTGTACCCGCACGCGGGCACCGACGCCCACGACACCGCGTCCATCGCCGAGCGCCACGAACTGCACCGGTCGACGGCCATCCGGATCGCCGGTACGCGGGCGCTGGAGCTGGCCGGCCTGGGCATCGACGACATCGACTATGTCGACCTGTACTCCTGCTTTCCCTCGGCGGTTCAGGTGGCGGCGGCCGAGCTCGGGTTGAGCACCGACGATCCCGCCCGGCCGCTGACGGTCACCGGGGGGCTCACGTTCGCGGGCGGACCGTGGAGCAATTACGTGATGCATTCGATTGCCACCATGGCGGAGTTGCTGGTTGCCAATCCGGGCCGTCGCGGCCTGATCACCGCCAACGGCGGCTACCTGACCAAGCACAGCTTCGGGGTCTACAGCACCGAGCCGCCGGCCGAATTCCGTTGGGAAGACACGCAACCGTCCGTCGATCGGGAGCCGACGACGGACGCGGTGGTCGAGTGGGAAGGCGTCGGCACCATCGAGGCCTGGACGACCCCCTTCGACCGCGACGGCCAGCCCGAGAAGGCCTTTCTGGCCGTGCGTACACCCGACGGGTCGCGCGCTCTGGCCGTCGTCACCGATCGCGCCGCGGCGCAGGCATCGGTGCGGGAAGATATCGGTGGCGCCAAGGTTGCCGTCGCCGCCGACGGCAGCGCCACGCTGCGGTAGCCCCGGCCTCCGGCGTCACGGCCGGTCACCGAACCGTTATCGGACTAACGGTCGCGTAGCCAGTGCCTACTTGCCTATTGTTGAGTGCTGAGGGTTGGGGGAGGTGAGCCCAGGTGCACATCCTGGTTACCGACGCCACCGGCGCACTCGGGCGGCTGGTCGCTGGGCAGCTGATCGCTGCCGGGCACACGGTCACCGGGATTGCTGAACTTCCCCATCCGTGCCTGGACGGCAACGTCGAACTTGTTTGCGCGTCGCTGCGCGACCGCGTCCTGCGCGAGCTGACCGACGAAGCCGATGCGGTGATCCACCTGGCCCCGATCGACCCGTCCGTCCCCGGCAGCGCGGACATGGACGGCCTCGCGCGGGTGACCGATGCGGCCGCCCGCGCGGGTTCCCGGCTGCTGTTCGTGTCGCAGGCCGCCGGCCGTCCCCAGCTGTATCGGCCCGCCGAAGACCTGGTGTCCTCGAGCTGGGGACCCACCGTCGTCGTCCGGATCGCGCCACCGGTCGGTCGCCAGCTCGACTGGATGGTGTGCCGCACCGTGGCCACCGTGGTGCGCGCGAAGGTCTCGGCCCAGCCCATGCGGGTGCTTCATCTCGACGACCTGATGCGCTTTCTGGTGCTGGCGCTCAACACCGACCGCACCGGCGTGGTGGACCTCGCCAGCCCGGACACCGTCAACCTGATCACCGCCTGGCGGATGTTGCGAAGCACCGACCCGCGGTCCCGGCTGCATCGGGTGCGCAGCTGGTCGCAACTGATTCCGGACATGACTTTCGCTGCGGCACAGGAGGATTGGTCGTTCGAATTCGGCTGGCACGCGCTCGATGCGGTGGCCGACACCGCGCGTGGGCTCGTCGGCCGCCGGCTCGACACCGGCGGCGCGATCAACCACGGCGGACGGCTCGCGCTCCCGGTCGAGGTGTTGGCGCACGCCCGGCGGCCGGCCGACGACGCGCACAGCGCGGCGCCGGAAGGCATCGAGGGCGAATTCGACGACCAGATCGATCCGCGGTTCCCGGTGTTCAGCAGCTCCGCCCTCGACCAGGCGCTGCCTGGGCCGCTCACGCCGATAACGCTCGACGTCCAGCTGAGCGGGCTGCGCGCCGCGAGCCGGGTGCTGGGTCAAGCGCTCGCGCTTGGCGGCACGGTCGACGAGGAGTGGGGCAGCAGGGCCATCGCGGTGTTCGGCCACCGCCCCTACGTCGGGGTATCCGTCAACCTGGTTGCCGCCTCCCAGCTGCCCGGCTGGGACGAGGACGCCGTCGCCCGCGACGCCCTGGTCGGCCGGCCCCACGTCGGGGATCCGCTGCCGTTCGGTGAGCCGGCCTTGGCGAGCGGCGCCCTCGGTTCGGTCGCCAAGGCGGTGGCCGCGGGACGGTCGGTGGCCCTGCTGCGCCATCTGCGGGCCGACACCCGCGCCTACGGCGCCGCGGCGGCCGCGGAGCACCTCGATGCCGGCCAACTCGCGCTGCTGCCGGAGGCGGCACTGGAAGTCCGGCTCCGGCTGTTACGCGACCGCATCCATCAGGGCTGGATCCTCAACGCGCTGTGGCTGATCGACGCCGGCATCAGCGCCGCGACGCCGGTCCGTAGCCAGGCGCATCGCAGCGTCCCCGGGGTGGGGATGATCACCGACAGCGGGCTGGTCGCCGCGGAGATCGCCGGGTTGGCGGCCGCGCTGCGGGCCGACCCGCCGTTGTGTGCGCTGGCGCAGGAGGGCAACCTCGCGAGCATTCGCGCGTTGTCGCCGAGGACCGCGGCCGTCGTGGATGCCGCCGTCGCACGGATCGGGCATCGCGGCCCGGGCGAGGCCGAGCTGGCCGGCACGACGTTCGCCGACGACCCGACGATGCTGCTGATCGCCGCCGCGGCCGCCGCCGCCGTGCCCGCACCGTCGCCGGCGCCGGCGCCGGACCAACATCCCGCCAGCGCCCGCGGCTCCCGGGAGTTGGCCCACGACACCACGATGCGGTTCACGCACGAACTCCGAATGACGCTGCGCGCCTTGGGTTCCCTGCGAGTCGAGGCCGATCTGATCGACGACGTCGACGACATGTACTACTTGACCTGCAACGAATTGGTCACCCTGCCCGGCGATGCACGGCTGCGGATCAAGCGCCGCCGCACCGAGCGGGAACGGCTGCAGGTGCAATGCCCACCCGATGTCATCGACGGGGCGTGGGCCCCGGTGCCGCGCAGCGCCGACGGCCCCGACCCCGAGCGCACTGCCGGCTAGTCGCGCGGCAGGTCGGAGTGGCCAATGCGGTCAAGCTCGCATGCCCCACTGGCCTCGCAGCTCTGTGCGGTTGGGGCGAGCCGTCGGCGGCGCGCGACGGCTCTGACCGCGCTAACGCCGGCAGCGCAACCCAAGCCAGCGATGACAAGCGGTTCCCACCACGTGTCTTTGACGACAAAGCCACCGGTTCGGTGGACCTCGACATCGTGACCGACATCTGGAGACGAGGCACCGGTGATGATCACCGACCCCTTCGGCGCACCGCTTGCGTGCGCCGAACAGTTATTGATGGGCACGTTGACGCTATCCGCCCCGTTGTCCCAACAGATGTCGACTGTCACTCGAGCGGGAACACCGTAGTGCCGATTCCATACCAGGAATATCGCGATGGATAACAGCGCCAGCGAAGTGGCGAACAAGCCCAGGATCGCGAGGAGTCGAGGACGATCGCTACTTCGGCCGGGTCGTATCACCGTGGTCCCTCCTGATAGCGGTTTGCTGAGATCGGCGTGGTGTTGCCGGTGTCTCGGTGGTAGGCGACCGCCGCATGTCTTCCAGATGCGGGGCCAGCCCGAACTTCTCGGCGAGCGTCAGCAAGTCCGCCGCCGAGACAACATAGGCAGGCCGTTCACTCGAGCGAGACCCTTTGCCCCGCCACGAAAATCGGAATTGCGACCCCACCAGGTCGAGACATCCGACGGTCACCGGCTGCACACCGGGAATACTCAGGATCAGGCCGGGGACCGCGGCGTAGTCGTAGGTGCTGGCGTCGCCGCTGGTGACGCTATCCGGTTGGTAGATCGCCGGAGTCGCGGTTACCTGTGGACGCGAAGCCGAGGCACGCGGTGCGGTGTCGTTCGGGTCGATCACCCGGATCCCGTCGTTGTCCACGTCAAGGACCAGGCTCGGTCGCGAGAGTGATCGCTGTAGTCTTAGTTGCTTC
The DNA here is from genome assembly GCF_054660795.1 of Mycobacterium sp. MUNTM1. Taxonomy (NCBI): domain Bacteria; kingdom Bacillati; phylum Actinomycetota; class Actinomycetes; order Mycobacteriales; family Mycobacteriaceae; genus Mycobacterium; species Mycobacterium sp. MUNTM1. The sequence goes on along the minus strand of NZ_BAAGDE010000038.1, from coordinate 42,567 downwards.
AGGAAGGCGAACGACCCCATCTGCTCGGCCAGATACGGGTTGGGAAACAACAGGCACCGGGTCGCCTCCTCCGGTGCGGGCCCGCGTGCATCCACCCCACTTTGACGGCCGCCCACGGCGAGAAGCTCATCGAATTCTGGGTCCCACAACCAAGCGTCGACCGCTTGAACAGGCGGCGCTTCGAGGCGTGTCGAGGAAGCAATGCGATGATCTCGTCCGCCGAGAACAAAGCGGCGAGATCCAGATCGAAGGTGAAGCGCCACACCCATGTTCGCCCATGGGCTCAGCGTCGCATCGGCGAATGAAAAGACATCACGCGGCCACCGATCGATGGTCAGGCCTTCGGTCGTGGCGCCAACGAGGACCTCTCGGCGCGATCGGCACCATGCGTAGACCAACCAGACCACGGCGACCAGCATGGTGACGGCAGCCCCCGCGCCCAGGCCGACGGCGACGCCCGTGCCCACGCCCGCGCGGGCACCCACGCCCACTCCGGCCGCCAAACCGACGCCGACCGCCAAGCCGTAAGCGACGTTGAGAGTTCGCTTCCCGGTCGCCAATTCGTTCATTGTGGAGGACACGGATGCAGGGGATGCCACGAACTGGCGCGACGCGGCCGGGCTCTCGTTGACTCGCATCCCGATTCCTCCCACTTTCTGTTTGCCGACCCGGCGCCGGCGACGCCGAACGCTGTGCAACGGGACGCGTCCGGGCGGTGTCGCGGCTACAGTGAGAGCCGCATCATGTCCGGATGTGCGGTTGCTGCGGCCGCGGCGGCCCGCCCGGGGCGCGTGTGTGTAGTGTGCGCCGGCGGGGCGGCACGGTTGATGGGCAATTGGGCCCATTTTTCAGCGCCCGGCACAGACGGCACCGTGGGTCATGTCGGAACGAGGCGGGCGCCTGTGGAGGGCTTGCTTGAGCGCTCGGCGGTGCTTGCCGAGCTGGGCAACGTGGCGCGGCAGGTTGCCCGCGGCGGGCCCGGGCGTCTGGTTTTGCTGCGGGGGGAGGCCGGGGTCGGAAAGACCGCGGTGCTGGATCACTTTGGAGCCGGCCTGGATTCGTCGATGCGGGTGCTGCGGGGCTGGTGTGATCCGCTGGTCGCGCCGCGCCCGCTGGGGCCGCTGATCGACGCGTTGGCCGGGGTGGGTCCCGCGGCGGCCGGCGCGCTGGACGCGGCGATCCAATCTGGTGACACCGGCATGCTCTACCGGCGGCTGCTGGCGATGTTGCGCGACGGGCACAGCTGGGTGTGGGTGATCGAAGACGCCCATTGGGCCGACGGCGCCACCCTGGATCTGCTGCGCTTCCTGGCTCGGCGCACCGAGTCGCTGCCGCTGCTGCTGGTGGTGTCCTACCGCGAAGATGAACTTGACCGCCAGCACCCGCTTTCGGTCGCCCTGGGGGACGTGGCCACATGCGCGGCGGTGCGCCGCATCGGGCTCGAGCCGCTGAGCCGTCATGCGGTGGCACAGCTGGCCACCGGCAGCGGGGTCAACGCCGAGCAGCTACACGAACTGACCGGGGGTAACCCGTTTTTCGTCACCGAGGTGCTGGCCACCGGCCCGCCCGCGCTGACCCGGCAGGGCTTACCACGCAGCATCGCCGAAGCGGTGCGCGGCCGGCTGGCCCGCCTGTCGCCGGCCGCGCGCGAAACCGCTGCCGCAGTAGCGGTCTGCGGCCCACGCGCCGCTGTTGCCCTGGTGGAAAAGGTCTGCGCCGCCGCCGGGGTCGGACTGGCCGAATGCCTCGACGCCGGGGTGCTGGTCGAAGGGCACGACGTCATCGACTTCCGCCACGAACTGGCCCGCCGCGCCACCTCCGACCAGATCCCCACCTACCAGCGCCGAGTTTTGCATAAACGGGCACTGGCGGTACTGGCCGAACCACCAATCGACCCGGATACCTTGGCGGCGTTGGCGTTTCACGCCGAACAGGCCAGGGATACCGACGCCGTCATCCGTTATGGGCCCGCGGCCGCCGAGCGGGCGTCAGTACTTGGCGCGAACCGGGAAGCCGCCGAGCTGTACGAGCTGACGCTGCGCCACGCCGATAGCGTCCCGGTCGAACAAAAAGTGCTCTGGATGGAGCAGCACGCGTTGACCTGCTATCTGTGCGGGCTCGCCGAGGCAGCGGTGTCGTCGTGGCGCGAGGCGATCCACTGGCGTCTCGCGTTGGGCGATCCGCTCGGCCAAAGCGAGAATCTGCGCTGGATGTCCCATGAGCTATGGGGGATGGGCCGCGTCAGCGAGGCCTTCGATGCTGCACGAGCCGCGTTAGAGCTGGCGCACGACGCCGGACCGAGTCCGCAGCTGGGCTGGGCGCTGGCCAACTTGGCCGAGTTCGCGAGCTGGGGTTTCGACCCGGCCGCCGTTGACTACGCCGCCCGAGCCATCGCCTTAGGAACGCGCATCGGTGATAACGCCTTGGTTATCCGGGCCCGCGCCGCTGCCGCGACGGCTCAGATCCTCACCACCAACACCGGCTGGGAGCAGCTGGAAGCGGCGTGGCGTGACGCGATGGCGACCGAGACTCGCGGCGAACATGCCGGATTGCTGGCGACTCTCGTTTGCTTGCTGGCGGCGATGCACCACGACATCGATCGCGCCGATCGCTACATCACCGACTCGCTCGCCTACTGCCGTGACCATAACGTGTTCACCTTCGAGGCCTTAGTCGTCGGGGTCGACGCGATGGTGCGACTGCATCGCGGCGACTGGGACCACGCCCGCACGGCTGCCGAAGATCTGCTCACCCGGCCAGGCCTCGCCGCAGTGAACCGGATTCTGCCGCAGCTCATCCTCGCCCTGATCCATGCGCGGCGCGGCCAGGACTCCGCCGTCAGATTGCTTGATGACGCCCTGGCCGGCGCCGAAACGGAGCACCTTCGATTCTTCTCGGTGTGGGCAGCGCGCGCCGAGGCGGCCTGGCTGGCAGGTAATGACGATGCCTGCCGCGGCGAAGCCCACGCAGGGCTGGCCGCCACCAATGCCCACGGCGACCCCTGGCTGGTCGGAGCTCTGCACCGCTGGCTTTATCTGGCCGGCGGCCGGTCCGTGGCCGGCGGCGGCGACCCACGCACACCGTTCGAGTTTGAGATCCGCGGCGACTGGCAGGCCGCCGCCCAGGAATGGCTGCGGCGCGGCTGCCCCTACGAGGCGGCCATCGCCCTACTTGGCGGCGATATCGCCGCCGTGCAATCGGCGCTGGCCACCTTTAGCCGCCTCGGCGCCAGGGCTGCAGCACGGCGCGCCCAGCAACGCCTCGCCGAGTTGCGTGGGCCCACCCGCCGCAGCCGCCGCGCCGACATCCTCGCCGACCCCGACGGGCTAACCCGCCGCGAAAGAGAAATACTGACCCTGATCGCCGCTGGCCACAGCAACGCCGACATCGCCACCGAACTGACCATCAGCCGCAGAACCGTCGCCCACCATGTCGCGGCGATCCTCGCCAAACTTGGCGTAGACAACCGCATCCAAGCGGCCGCCCGCGCGCTGCAGCGCCAAACTGCATCGCGGCTCTGACAAGACTTCAGGCGCCGTCGGCGCCGAGCGCCCAAAAGATGGGCCTGATTGCCCATCAACCACGCCCGCGCGCCGACGCACACTTGCAAATACCCACGCGCCGCGGGCGGGCCGCCCGGGATGAGTTCCGTTCTGCCACCCGAAGACCGCATTTGTTCCAGCCGGGTCCAGCACCGGATGACGAAGGACACGCATGATGCACACCGAGCACAACCTGAAGAGGATCATCGCGGGGACGCTGCTGTCCGGTGGCGTCGCGCTGGCCGGTTTAGGCCTGGCCGCGGGCACCGCCCAAGCCGACCGCGGATTCATGCCATCGATCCATGACCTTTTGCCAGAAGACGGGCCGGTACCGCCGGGCGCATCCGGGCCGTACAAGTGTTGCCCCGGAGATGGAATGGGAATTCGCGGGGCCACCGGTCACGGCTGCCCGGGCGGGTCACAGGGGCTTGGCGTTAACTGGGACAGGTCACAGTGCCACACATGGTGGGGCGTCCTCTGGGGGCATGGAAACGTTGACGCCAGTGTTTGGGAGGGGAATGATCCGCCCCCGCCGGAGGCGACACAGAAGCCGCCGTGCGGGTTTCCCTTCATGTGTTCGGGAACGCCGTGATCAGCGTCCCTTGGGAAGTGACTCGCATTGTCTGACAGTCTGATTCGCTTGGACGCCGTCGCGGTTGTTGGGATCGGTAGCGCGCCCGGCCGTGTGTAGTGATCCGAGAAAGCCCCCAACCGTCTAGGAAAAGACGCGACGCCATGTCACACCACCACTCAATAACGAGGGCCATTGCCGGCGCGCTTGCATCGGGCGGCGCGGCGGTCCTATTCGGGTTGTCACCTGGTTCGGCCCATGCCGATACGTTTTCTCCGCAGCCGCACAACTGGTGTCCCGGCCAAGGGTTGCCGTTCCGGGGCATCCAATGGGACATGGGTGTGTGCCACACCTGGTACGAGGTTCCGTTCGGCCAGGGCAATGTGCGGATGGTCGACACGCACGGAAATCCGGTGAACAGCTTCGTGTCGGCGGACACTCCGGCCCCCGTGTTTACAGCTCCACCGTCGCCGCCACCGCCGCCTCCGCATCCCTTCTGCACACCTCGTGGCAACCTGATCATCATCCCCCCGATCTGCGACGAGATCGGGGTGCCCGATTGACGGACCGCGCGTAGCGATCAGCCGAGCAGGCCTGCCAGCGACGACTGCGGATCGCACAAGCTGTCGACGTCGACCGGGGCCTGGGCCCGAATCAGAGCTTTGACGTCGTCGAGCACGTCCCAGACATTGACGTTCATCCCGGCCAGCACCCGGTCCTCGCCGTCGAGCCAGAACGCGACGAACTCGCGGCCGGCGACATCACCCCGGAACACCACCCGCTTGGAGTCGGGGGCATGCCCGGCGTATTCCATGCCGAGGTCGTATTGGTCGGTGAAGAAATACGGCAGCTCCGCGTATTCGCCTGGCGTGCCCAGCATCCCGGCCACCGCGACCGCGGGCTGCTTGAGCGCGTTGGCCCAGTGCTCGGTGCGGATCCGGGCGCCGAAGAGCGGGTGGCTGGCGGCGGCGATGTCGCCGACGGCGAAGATGTCCGGATCGCTGGTGCGCAACGAGGCATCGACGAGCACGCCGCCGTCGCCCATCGACAGCCCGGCCTGTTCGGCGAGTTCGGTGTTCGGCTTGGCGCCGACGGCCACCAGGACCGCGTCGGCCCCGATCGTCGACCCGTCGCGGGTCCGCAGACCGGTCGCCGCGCCGCCTGCCCTGGTAATCTCTTCGACCTGGGTCTGCAGCCGCAGATCCACACCGTGCTCACGATGCAGGGTGGCGAACACTTCGCCGACGGTTTCGCCGAGCGCGGCCAGCAGCGGTTGGCTGGCCGCCTCGACCACGGTGACGTCGACGCCGCGCTGGCGAGCGCCGGCGGCCACTTCCAGCCCGATCCAACCGGCGCCCACGACGGCCAGCGATGCGCCTTCGGTCAGAACGGAATTCAATGCCACCGCGTCTTCATAGGTGCGCAGGTAATACACGCCGCCGGCGTCCGAGCCCGGTATCGGCGGGCGCCGCGACGCCGAGCCGGTCGCCAGCAGCAGCTTGTCATAACCCACGGTGGTGCCGTCGGCGAGTCCCACGGTGTGGGCGGAGGTGTCCAGGTCGGTCACCCGGGTGCTGAGCCGTAGGTCGACGTTATTGTCCCGGTACCAGTCGGAATTGCGCACGGTGAAATCGGTCAGCGACTTCTTGCCGGCCAGATACTCCTTCGACAGCGGGGGCCGCTCGTAGGGCAGATGCTCCTCGTCGGCGAAGACCACGATGTGACCATCGAAGTTGTTGTCGCGCAATGCCTCTACGGCTTTGGCCGCCGCGAGCCCGCCACCGACGATCACGATGCTGGTCGGGCTGGCCATGGGGCGCCCCCTTCTTTCGAAGGATTCCAGCCTACTCGCGAGCGCTCAACCCAAAAGGTCGCGCAAGGTGAGCGCGTTGCGGACCGCATGCCCACCCAGGTCGTTGTTGAAATACATCCACACGTCCCTGCCGTCACGGTCCCACTGGGCGATGCGATCGGCCCAGCGCCGGAGGTCGTCATGAGAATACGAGCCGGCATAGTTGGCGTCCGGATCCGGGCCGTGCATCCGGATGTACACCAGGTCGGTCGTCGTCCGGGGGATGCACTCCAGCCCGAGCCCGCTCATCACCACATAGGCGGCGCGCCGTCGCTCCAGCAAGTCGAACACGGCGGGATCGTTCCATGACGGATGACGCAATTCGACGGCGACGCGGATCGATTCGGGCATGCGGGCCAGGAAGGAATCCAGGCGCGCGTCGTCGCGCTGCTGCTCGGGGTGCAGCTGCACAAGCAGCACACCGTGCCGATCACCCAGCAGCTTCCAACATCGCTCGAATCGCTCGATCCACGGGTCGGGCGAGGCCAGCCGGCGGTAGTGCGTCAGGCCGCGGTGCGCCTTGACCGACATGGTGAAGCCCTCCGGCAGCTGTTGGCGCCAGCCGGTGAAGGTCGAATCCTGGGGCCACCGGTAGAAACTCGCGTTGAGTTCGACGGTGTCGAACACCTCGATGTAGCGGGCGAGCCGGCGCCCCGACGGCGTTCCGGTCGGGTACAGCACATTCACCCAGTGGTTGTACGACCACCCCGAGGTGCCAATGCGTATGGTCACGGGCCGCTCAGCCGGTCACCCGCTGGCGCAGATCATCGTCCAGCGACACCCTGACCAATGCGGCGGCCAGTCGCGCGTTATCTTGCGGCGCAAGCGATCCCAATTTCTTCGGTTCGGCGGGCAATCCGAGTTGCCTGGCGGTGCCGGCTGTGCGGTCGTCGAAGTACGGCCGCACCCATGTCCACACGTCCTGAACCTCACGCAGGTAGATGTCGGCGCCGGTGTCGCCGATTCCCGTGAATTGCTTGAGCATTCGCTTGGCCTCGGCCGGGTCGTGGTGGCTGCGCTCGGCCAGCCGGCGCAGATCGCCGGCATAGTCGTCACGAGCGCGCTGGGCCATATCGGCGAGTCGAGTCGCCGAGCTCTCGTCGTAACGCACGTAGTGCGCGCGTCCGAACGCGTCGATCATGGTCCGCCGGTTCGCCTGCTGCACGGCTTTCGGTGTCCGCAGGCCGGCTTTGAACAGTTCGCGCGCGGCGGCCATCGCGATGTCCGCATCGATCGGCTTGCTGGCCAGCATGCACAGCACCAGTAGCTGGAACAGCGGCATCGGCTTGTCGCTCATCGTGATACGCGCCTGGGCGGCATAGGTCGTGCCGGCCATGTCGAGCAATCGTCGCACCCGGTTGTCCATACGCACCCGCGTACCCGCGCCCTGCGCGAACAAACGGACGCGCTATTTGGGCGGCAGGCTGCGCGCGTAACCGACTCCGCGGGTGACCCAACTGTTCAGCTGGCGTTTGGTGTGCACGCCGGCGGCGTCAACGCGCAACCAGCCGCGCGCTTCCCGGCCGGCCATCACCATCGGGCTGACGTGCGCACGCTCGACGAGTTTGTCGGTTTGCTCCGGCGGCACCCGCACCAGCAGCCCGCCCTGTCCGCTGGCGGCCACCGACATGTTGCCGTTGATCAGAAACGCCAGACCGCCGAACATGCGCTTTTCCTCGACGCCCGATTCGGTGCCGAGCAGTTCGCGAATCCGGTTGGCCAGGTCTTCGTCGTAGGCCATGTGACGACCCTAATCCCGCGGTCCAACACGGGAAACCGCGTCAGTCCAGATCGACGCGGATTGTCAGCAGGTCGCTGCCCATCAGTCGCACCACCGCGCTGTTCAGTCGCGGCAGATTGCCCAGCCGCTGCACGGCGTCATCGTCGGGCAGCAGGTGCGCGGTGCCGTTGCGCCACCGCCCGCCGACCCGCACGCGGACGGCGGGGTCGGCTTTGATGTTGCGGACGTAGTCCGAGTGCTCGCCGTGCTCGGAGACCATCCAGAACTGGTTGTCCACGACGCGCCCGCCCACCGCGGTGCGCCGGGGCTGTCCGCTCTTGCGGCCGGTGGTTTCCAGCATGGTCATCGGCAGCTGACGGCCGACCGGGTTGACCACCAGCCGTTGAACGCGATGGACGACTTGCCGTTTCAGTTTCGCGAAGTCACTCATACCCCGCGATTCTGCCGCACGAGAACGGCCACCGCCGGGGGAGGCCGAAACCTCTCGGCATCCCCCGGGGGCGTCTCGTCAGCGACGGCTGAACACGGGTTCAATCGGTGTCAGGCGGCCACCGTGGCGGCGTTGGCCGCCGGTTCCAGCGCCTGCGCCGCGATCTCGGCGACGTCGGTCATGGGCCGCACATCCAGCGCCGCGAGCACCTCGCCCGGGACATCGTCCAGATCCGGCTCGTTGCGCGCCGGGATGAAAACCGTTGACAGACCGCCACGTTGGGCCGCCAGCAGCTTCTGCTTGACGCCGCCGATCGGCAGCACCCGCCCGTTCAGCGTGACCTCACCGGTCATCCCGACGTCGGAACGAACCTGACGTCCGGTCGCCATCGACACCAGCGCGGTCACCATGGTGACTCCGGCCGACGGGCCGTCCTTGGGCACCGCGCCCGCGGGCACGTGCACGTGGATGCGCCGGTCCAGCGCCCTCGGGTCGACGCCCAGCTCCGCGGCGTGGGAACGCACGTAGGACAGCGCGATCTGCGCCGACTCCTTCATCACGTCGCCCAGCTGACCGGTCAGCTGCAGCCCCGGCTCACCGTCGGTCGCGCCGGCCTCGATGTAGAGCACGTCGCCGCCCAGGCCGGTGACGGCCAGGCCGGTGGCCACGCCCGGCACCGCCGTGCGTTCGGCCGATTCCGGCATGAAGCGAGGACGACCCAGGTAGTCAACGAGATCCGGCTCGTCGATGGACAGCGGCGTCGGGTCGGCGGCCAGCTTGGTGGTCGCCTTGCGCAGCGCCTTGGCCAGCAGTCGCTCGAACTGCCGCACTCCCGGCTCGCGGGTGTAGTCGGCTGCGATCTTGCGTAACGCGGCGTCGGTCACCGCCACCTCGTCCTCGGTCAGCGCCGCGCGCTCCCGCTGCCGGGGCAGCAGGTAATCCCGGGCGATGGCGACCTTGTCGTCCTCGGTGTAGCCGTCGATCTGCACCAACTCCATGCGGTCCAGCAGCGCCGACGGGATGTTCTCGATCACGTTGGCGGTGGCCAGGAACACCACATCGGACAGGTCCAGGTCCAGATCCAGGTAGTGGTCGCGGAACGTGTGGTTCTGCGCCGGGTCGAGCACCTCGAGCAGCGCCGCGCTCGGGTCGCCGCGATAGTCGGAACCGACTTTGTCGATTTCGTCCAGCAGCACAACGGGATTCATCGAACCCGCCTCGCCGATCGCCCGCACGATCCGGCCCGGCAGCGCGCCCACGTAGGTGCGCCGGTGCCCGCGGATCTCGGCCTCGTCGCGCACGCCACCCAGGGCGACGCGCACGAACTTGCGGCCCAGCGCCCGGGCCACGCTCTCGCCCAGCGACGTCTTACCGACACCGGGAGGGCCGGCCAGCACCATCACCGCGCCGGAGCCGCGGCCGCCGACCACCTGCAGACCCCGCTGCGCGCGGCGCGCACGCACGGCCAGGTATTCAACGATGCGGTCCTTGACGTCGTCCAGCCCGTGGTGGTCGGCATCCAGGATCTCGCGCGCGGCCTTCAGGTCCGTCGAGTCCTCGCTCGTGACGTTCCAGGGCAGGTCGAGCACCGTGTCCAGCCAGGTGCGGATCCAGCCGCTTTCCGGGCTCTGGTCGCTCGAGCGTTCCAGCTTGCCGACCTCGCGCAGCGCCGCCTCGCGCACCTTCGCGGGCAGCTCGGCGGCCTCGACGCGCGCCCGGTAGTCATCCGAGCCGTCCGGTTCACCCTCGCCCAGCTCCTTGCGGATGGCGGCCAGCTGTTGGCGCAGCAGGAACTCCTTCTGCGTCTTCTCCATGCCCTCGCGCACGTCCTCGGCGATCTTGTCGCTGACTTCGACCTCGGCGAGATGGTCGCTGGTCCAATCGATCAGCACGCGCAACCGCGCGGCGACGTCGACCGTCTCCAGCAGCTGCCGCTTCTGCGCATTGGTCAGGTAGGACGCGTAACCGGAGGTGTCCGCCAGCGCCGACGGGTCGGTCAGCCTGTTGACGTAGTCGATGATCTCCCAGGCCTCGCGCCGTTGCAGCATGGCCAGCAGCAGCTTCTTGTACTCCGCCGTCATGGCCTTGATCTCGTCGGTGGTCTCGGTGTCGGGGACCTCGGTCACCTCGACCCACAGCGCCGCGCCGGGCCCGGACGCACCCGCCCCGATCTGCGCCCTGCGCTCGCCGCGCACGACGGCCGCGGTGCCACCGCCCGCGATGCGGCCGACCTGCAGAATCTTGGCGATCACGCCGTGTGAGGGATAACGGTCCTCGAGCCGGGGGGCGATCAGCAGCTGCCCTGATTCACTGGCCTGAGCGGCGTCGATCGCCGCGCGGGCGGCGTCGTCCAGCGCGATCGGCACCACCATTCCGGGCAGCACGATGGTGTCAGTGACAAACAGCACCGGCACCGACTTGGCTTCAGCCATCAAATCCTCCAAAAGTTGAGTCTGATGCGCTTAACCCAGCCGGGCGGCGGTTTGTTCCCGAACAGATCGGGCCGTCACGGGTGTGCGACCGGCCTCACACCGGCGGAAGGGGGCCCAGCCGCCGGAGCTGCGTGACGTGCTGGGGCGTCAGCTCTTCCAGGCAGGTGACGCCCAGCAGTGCCATGGTCCGCAGGATCCCGCTGGCAAGGATGTCGATCGCGCGGCTCACCCCCGCCTCGCCGCCGGCCATCAGGCCGTACAGGTAGGCGCGTCCGACCAGCGTGCAACGGGCCCCCAGCGCGACCGCGGCGACGATGTCCGCGCCGGACATGATGCCCGTGTCGACCAGGATCTCGGTGTGCTTGCCGAGTTCTCGCGCGACCGTGGGCAGCAGGTGAAAGGGGACCGGGGCCCGGTCCAGTTGGCGCCCACCATGATTGGACAGCACGATCCCGTCGACACCGCGGTCGACGACGGCGCGCGCATCCTCGAGTGTCTGAATCCCTTTCACGACGAGCTTGCCGGGCCACTGTGCCTTGATCCACTCCAGGTCGTCGAAGGTGAGGCTGGGATCGAACATCGTGCTGAGGTATTCGGCGACCGTGCCCGGCCAGCGATCCAGCGAGGCGAACGCCAGCGGTTCGGTGGTCAGCAGATCGAACCACCATTTCGGGTGCGGCACGGCGTCGAGCACGGTGCGCAGCGTCAGCGTCGGCGGGATCGTCATGCCGTTGCGGTTATCCCGCAGCCGGGCGCCGGAGACGGGAACGTCGACGGTGGCCAGCAGCGTGTCGAATCCCGCCGCGGCGGCGCGTTTCACCAGTGCCATCGAGCGCTCGCGATCGCGCCACATATAGAGCTGAAACCACTTTCGGCCCTGGGGGACGGCGGTGACCAGATCTTCGATCGCGCAGGTGCCCAGCGTGGACAGGGAAAACGGGATGCCCGCCCGCGCGGCCGATTGCGCGCCGGCGATCTCGCCCTCGGTGTGCATCAATCGGGTGAAGCCGGTGGGCGCGATCGCGAACGGCGACACCACCGGCTGGCCCAGCACGTTCCAGCCGGCGGTCACGTTGCTCACGTCACGCAGGATCGTCGGATGAAATTCGATGTCGCGGAACGCTTGTCGCGCACGCGCGATGGACAGCTCGTCCTCGGCGGCGCCGTCGGCGTAGTCGAATGCCGCCTTCGGGGTGCGCCGCTTGGCGATGGCGCGCAGATCCTCGATGGTGTAGGCGGCCTCGAGGCGGCGCCTGGTCGCGCTGAACCGGGGCCGCTTGAAGTGCAGCAGCGGCGCCAGGTCGCGCACCTTGGGCACTCGCCGTTGGACTGCCATATGTGCAACCGTAGTCGTATGGAATCGGCAGGCGACCCCTTCGATCTCAAACGCTTCGTGGACGCGCAGGAACCGGTGTACGGCGATGTCGTCGACGAGCTGCGGGCCGGCCGAAAACGCAGTCACTGGATGTGGTTCGTCTTCCCGCAACTGCGCGGCCTGGGCGGCAGCGCGATGGCGGCGCGGTTCGGCATCGCCTCACTCGACGAGGCGGGCGCATACCTGCGCCACGAGCTGCTGGGGCCGCGGTTGCGCGAGTGCGCCCGGCTGGTCACCGCGGTGCAGGGCCGATCGATCGGCCAGATTTTCGGGTCCCCGGACGACCTCAAACTGTGCTCGTCCATGACGCTGTTCGCCCGCGCCACCGACGACAACCAGGACTTCGTGGCGGTGCTGGACAAGTATTACGACGGCCGCCAGGACCGGCTGACCCTAGAGCGGCTGCCGAAACCCTAGGCCGGGCTCAGAATCCGCCAGCCCCGGGCCTCGACGACGACGGTGTCGACGACGTCGGGCGGCGGTGCCGCCGATCCACCGATCACCTGCGCGCGCGCCGTGCCCAGCTTCGGCAGGGAAACGCGCAGCGGCTCGTCGTCGATGTTGAGCACCACCAGCAGCGCCTCGTCGCCGTTGCGGGTTTCGTACAAGTAGTGCCGATTTTCCAGCAGCCGTGCGGTGGTGCACGCCGCGTGCAGCCACGGGTAGCGGCGACGCAGCCCGATCAGATACTGGTGCAGCCGCCAGATGTCAACGCCGAAGTCATCCAGTTGCATTGGGGGAGAGCCGAACTCGGGTCGTACCGCGTCGTCGCCGCCGTACCGTTCCTCCTTGACGCCGCGGAAGCCGAGCTCGTCGCCGGCGTACACGCTGGGCACGCCGCCGATGGTCAGCAGCAGCACCAGCGCGTGGGCCACGTGTTCGGGGGCCTCCAGCCGGCTGACGATGCGGGTGACGTCGTGGTTGCCGATGAACGTCAGCGGCGAGAAGCCGGTCAGAAAATCGTTGTGGCGCTGCAGCGCCCAATCGAGTTCGAAGAAGTTGCCGTCGTTGAGGCTGCTCCAGATCGCCTTCCACAGCTCGTATTGGGTGGCCGAATCGAAGGTGGCCGCTTGCACGACTGCGGCGTAGTCGCCGTGGATGAGTTCGCCGACGAACCAGGCATCCGGGTAGCGCTCGCGCACCCGAGGCAGCGTCGAGGCCCAGAAATGTTGCGGCACAGCGTAAGCCGCGTCGAGTCGCCAGCCGTCGGCGCCACGCCCCAGCCAGTGCGCCATCACGTCGACGGTGTAGTCGGCGACCTCGGGGTTCGCGTGGTTGAGGGTGATCAGCCCGGAGTGGCCTTCGAAGGTGTGGAAGCGGCCGGGGCGTCCGCGAAACCAGCGCGCGGCCGCGTCGTCGTCGGCCGCCGCACGATGGCGTTCGAAATCCTCGCCGACGTGATTGAACACGCCGTCGAGCAGCACGCGCAGGCCGCGCCGGTGCGCCTCGGCCACCAGGTGGTCGAAGTCGGCGTCATCGCCGAGCCGGGGATCGATGCGGTAGTGGTCGGTGGTGTCGTAACCGTGTGTGCGCGAGGCGAAAATGGGCCCCAGCGCGACGCCGGAGGCCCCGAGTTCGATGGCATGGTCCAACCAGTCGACGAGCCGCCGCAACCGGTGTTCCTGCGGTTGCGGCGGCTCGTGTGACTGCGGTGTGGGGTATGCCCCCACGAACCCCAGCGGGTAGACCTGCCACCAGATGGCGTGCTGGACCCAGGAGGGTCCCGTCACGGCACTGGACACGGCGGCGCTATCAGCCGACGGTTGCCAGCGTCTGGGAGGCGATGATCGCTTGTGCCACGCCGGAAACGATCGCCGCGGCCTTCAACGCCTCTTGGATGGTCTCCCGGCTGGCACCGGCTTCGCGCAGCGTGTGCTCGTGCGCCGCCACGCAGTCCGGGCATCCGTTGATCGACGACACCGCGAACGACCACAGTTCGAAGTTGACCTTCTCCACGCCGGGATTGGCGATGATGTTCATCCGCAATCCCGCGCGCAGGTCGTCGTACTTGCCATCGAGGAAGCCGCGGCCACGGTAGAACACGTTGTTCATACCCATGATCGAGGCGGCTCCCAGCGCCGCGTTGTACGCCTCGGCGGACAGGATGTCGGCCGCCTCGGCCCCAATCTCGGTGAGCACCTGTGTGTTCCGGGTCGCTGCGGCGCTGGCCAGCAACGTGCCCCACAGCTGCTCCTCGTTGAGCTCGGTGGTGCGGGTGATCGAGCCCAGGTTGAGCTTGAGGTCCTTGGCGTACTCCGGCAGCGCTTCCTTGAGGTTTTCGATGCTCATCTCGCCTCCTAATCAGGCCTTGTACCCGTCCGGGCCCGACTTAAGCCGACTGCTTGAGCAACTCGGTGGCGTCCAGCGTCGGGTCACCCTTGCGCCAGTTGCACGCGCACAGCTCGTCGGACTGCAGGGCGTCCAGCACTCGCAGCACCTCTTCGACGTTGCGGCCCACGGAACCCGCGGTGACCGACACGAACTGGATCTCGTTGTTGGGGTCCACCAGGAAGGTCGCCCGGTCGGCCACGCCCTCGGCGTTGAGCACACCGGTGCCCAGGCTGAGCTCCCGCTTGATGTCCGAGAGCATCGGGAAGGGCAGCTTCTTCAGGTCCTCGTGCTGCGCACGCCAGTTGAAGTGCACGAACTCGCTGTCGATCGAGACGCCCAGCACCTGCGCGTCGCGGTCTTCGAACTCGTCGTTGAGCTTGCCGAACGCGGCAATCTCGGTCGGGCACACGAAGGTGAAGTCCTTCGGCCAGAAGAACACCACGCGCCACTTGCCGGCGTGGTCCTCGTTGGTGATGGTGGTGAAGTAGTCCCCAGGCTGCTTGGCGTCGACCTTGGACAGATCGCCCGCGATCAACGCAGTGAGCTCGTAGGCGGGGAACTGGTCGCCGATGGTCAGCAGAGGCATGTCGCTCCTTGTCTGGATTTACTTTGTCTGGATTTACTCAAGATTAGCTTTCGCCCACCATGTTGCCGCGTACCCTAGTTGAAGTAAAGGTGATATTTCCCACTAGACTTATAGGTATGTCCGATAAGAGTTATCAGCCCACTATCGCTGGCCTGCGCGCCTTCGTCGCCGTCGCAGAGAAGCGCCAATTCAGTAGCGCCGCAACGTCTCTCGGCGTGAGCCAGTCGACATTGTCGCAGGCGCTGGCGGCGCTGGAAGCGGGCCTGGGCACCCAGCTGGTTGAGCGTTCGACCCGGCGTGTCTTCTTGACAGCGGAGGGCGCCCAGCTGCTGCCGCGCGCCCAGGCCGTCGTCGAGGCGGCGGACGCATTCAGCGCCGCGGCCGCGGGCTCGTCGGACCCGTTGCGGGCAGGCATTCGGCTGGGGCTGATACCCACCGTGGCGCCCTATGTGCTGCCCACGGTGCTGGCCGGCGTCGCCGAGCAACTGCCGGGGCTCACGCTGCGGGTGACCGAAGACCAGACCGAGCGACTGTTGTCGGTGCTGCGGGAGGGCGCGTTGGACGCGGCGCTGATCGCCCTGCCCGCCGAGGGCGCCGGCGTCACCGCGATCCCGATCTACGACGAGGATTTCGTGCTCGCGCTGCCTCCGGGGCATCCGCTGGCGGGCAAGCGCCGGGTTCCGGCGACCGCCCTGGCCGACCTGCCGCTGCTGTTGCTGGACGAGGGACACTGCCTGCGCGATCAGGCACTCGACGTCTGCCACAAGGCGGGTGTGCGGGCGGAGCTGGCCAACACCCGGGCCGCGTCACTGGCGACCGCCGTCCAATGCGTGACCGGCGGCCTGGGCGTCACTCTCATTCCCCAGAGCGCGGTGCCGGTCGAGGCGTCCCGAAGCCGCCTGGGCCTCGCGCAGTTCGCCGCGCCGCGCCCGGGCCGGCGGATCGGTTTGGTTTTCCGCTCGTCGAGCGGGCGCGACGAGTCCTATCGCGAGCTGGCCGGGCTGATCGGCACGCTGATCAGCAGCCAGCACCAGGTGCGGCTGGTCAAATAGCCGGCCGGCGACGGTAAGTTCTGCCTATGGAGAAGGTCATCGCCGTGCTGAGGCGTCCCGAGCCGGATGACGCGTGGTGCGCCCGGCAACGGGGTCATGTCGCCGACGCGCTGCTGCAATTGGGCGTCGCCGGGCTGCAGGTGAACGTTCGTGACGGCGCCGTGCGCCACTCGCTGATGACGTTGACGACCCTGGACCCGCCCGTGGCCGCGGTGGTGAGCATGTGGACCCAGCAGTGCTACGGCGACCAGATGACGGCGGCATTCAAATTCCTTGCCCAGGAATGTGAACAGCTGGCCGCGTACCTGGTGACCGAGTCGGTCCCGTTGATCGCGCTCGCCGTCGAACCCGGTTCTCGCACACCGGGTTTGGCCAACATCGCACTGCTGCGCCGGCCCGCCGACATGGAACAGGCGACGTGGCTGGACCGTTGGCAGCGTGACCACACGTCGGTGGCCATCGACACGCAGTCGACGTTCGGCTACACCCAGAATTGGGTGGTGCGAGCGCTCACCCCGGACGCGCCGGGAATCGCGGGCATCGTCGAGGAGTTGTTCCCGATCGAGGCGGTTACCGATATGCACGCGTTCTTCGGAGCCGCCGATGACGAGGACCTGCAGGACCGGCTGGGCCGAATGGTCGCCAGCACAACCGCATTCGGCGCCAACGAGAACATCGACACTGTGCCGACCAGCCGCTACGTGTTCGAGACACCGTTCCGGGAGTGAGGATCGCCCATGACAACGCTCGACGAGGCAGTGGCGCTGGCCAAGGGAGAAAGCGGACTGGCGGTGATCTCGACGGTTCGCGCCGACGGAACCGTGCAGGCGTCGCTGGTCAACGTGGGCCTGCTGGCGCACCCGGCGAATGGCCAACCCGTGCTGGGCTTCACCACCTACGGCAGGGTCAAGCTGGCCAACCTGCGCGTCCGGCCGCAGCTGGCGGTGACCTTCCGCAACGGGTGGCAGTGGGCGACCGTGGAGGGGCGCGCGGAGCTGGCCGGCCCCGAGGATTCCCGGCCCTGGCTGACGGACGCCGATCAGTTGCGACTGCTGCTGCGCGACGTGTTCACCGCGGCGGGCGGCACCCACGACGACTGGGACGAGTACGACCGGGTGATGGCAGCCGAGGGCCGCGCCGTGGTGCTCATCGCCCCAACCCGCGTCTACAGCAACGGCTAGCCTCGCTAGGCTGCTCGCGTGACGCTGCAGATCGATGACGAGAACCGGGTACGCACCCTCACGCTGAACCGGCCCGAGGCGCTCAACGCATTCAACGAAGCCCTCTACGACGCCACCGCCGAGGCGCTGCTGGCCGCCGCCGAGGACCCCGAGGTGGCGGTCGTGCTGCTGACCGGCGCGGGGCGCGGCTTTTCCGCCGGCACCGACCTGGCCGAGATGCAGGCCCGCATCACCGACCCCGATTTCACCCCCGGCAAGCACGGCTTCATCGGGCTGATCACTGCGCTCAGCGCCTTTCCGAAGCCCCTGATCTGCGCGGTGAACGGCGTGGGCGTCGGAATCGGCGCCACCATCCTCGGCTATGCCGATCTGGCGTTCATGTCGGCGACCGCCCGGCTGAAGTGCCCCTTCACCAGCCTGGGCGTGGCGCCCGAAGCGGCGTCGTCATATCTGCTGCCCCAGCTGGTGGGCCGGCAGAACGCGGCCTGGCTGTTGATGTCGTCGGAATGGGTCGGCGCGGACGAGGCGTTGCGGATGGGCCTGGTCTGGCGGGTCTGCGAACCGGACGAGCTGCTGGCGCAGGCCCGTAAGCATGCGGAAATCCTTGCCTCCCGGCCGATTTCGAGCCTGATGGCCGTCAAGCACACCATGATGGAACCCGTCCGACCGGAGATCCTGGCGGCCACCGCCCGGGAAAACGCGCACTTCGCCGAATTGATGGGCGCGCAGGCCAATGCGGCGGCGCTGGCCGACTTCAACAAACGCTAGATCGACGACGCCGTTTCCAGCTTCGCCTGGGCGGCGAGGATCGCGCGCAGGGTGCGCCGGCAGCGGCCGCAGTCACCGCCGGCGCCGCACGCGGCGGCGATCTCTTTGGAGGTCGATGCGCCTTGCGCGACGACGTCGCACACGGTCTGGTTGGTTGCCCCAACACAGAGGCACACGTACATCAGCGCACCTCCTGCACGTCGGAATCTCCTTCGTCGAGATCTCGGTCCAGCGTCTGCGATTCGCATGCCGCTTATTAGCGGAGTCTAACCTAAGTTCGTAAGCCCAGTCTAACCTAACCAAGGGGCGACTTACCTCACTCTTCACGTCACTGAGCGCAGCCAAACCTTGCTGGAACATTCCCAGCGGCCGTGGCAAAGTGCTGCTACAGCCCAGGTTTGCGTGCTCCAGCCCAGCGCGCCCGCCGCGGCCACATACGACAGCCGCTCACACCATAGGAGTGACAATGCAAGGGGATCCGGAAGTTTTGCGTCTGCTCAACGAGCAGTTGACCAGCGAGCTCACCGCGATCAACCAATACTTCCTGCACTCCAAGATGCAGGACAACTGGGGTTTCACCGAGTTAGCTGAGCACACCCGGGCCGAGTCCTTCGACGAGATGCGACACGCCGAGTCGATCACCGACCGCATCCTGATACTCGACGGGTTGCCGAACTACCAGCGCCTGTTCTCGCTGCGGATCGGCCAGACGCTGCGCGAGCAGTTCGAGGCCGACCTGGCCATCGAGTACGAGGTGATGGACCGGCTCAAGCCGGCGATCATCCTGTGCCGCGAAAAGCAGGACTCCACCACCGCGAACCTCTTCGAGGAGATCGTTGCCGACGAGGAAAAGCACATCGATTACCTCGAGACGCAGCTCGAGTTGATGGACAAGCTGGGCGTGGAACTGTACTCGGCGCAGTGCGTGTCGCGGCCGCCCAGCTGACGCTCCGGCGCCGACCCGCGGGGGTTTTGGTTGCCACCGGTTGACGGTGGGCACTCATTACCATCGAACGCCGTGGGAAGGCAGGCATGACGAGGGCGACACCAGCGGCTCCGGCCGGCCACGCTGCGGAGTCGCAACCCGGCACTGTCGCGGTCGATTCGCAGCGACGCAATTTCATTTTCGTGGCGATCCTGCTCGGCATGCTGATGGCCGCACTCGACCAGACGATCGTGGCGACCGCGTTGCCGACCATCGTCGCCAATCTCGGTGGCGCAGGCCATCAATCGTGGGTGGTCACCAGCTACCTCCTCGCCTCGACCATCATCACCGCCCTCGTCGGCAAGTTCGGAGACCTGTTCGGCCGCAAGCGGGTGTTCCAGGCGGCCGTCGTGTTCTTCGTCGCCGGATCGGTGCTGTGCGGGCTGTCGAGTTCGATGAGCATGCTGGTCGCGTCCCGCGCACTGCAGGGCGTCGGCGGCGGCGGGCTCATGGTGACCGCGATGGCCCTGATCGGCGAGGTGATTCCGCTGCGGGACCGCGGCCGCTACCAAGGGGCGATGGGAGCGGTGTTCGGTGTCACCACCGTGATCGGTCCCTTGCTCGGCGGCTACTTCACCGACCACTTCACCTGGCGGTGGGCCTTCTGGATCAACGTGCCGATCTCGGTCGTGGTCTTCTTCGTGGCGGCCGCGGCCATCCCGGCGCTGACCGACCGCACCAAACCGGTCATCGACTACACCGGGATCCTGTTCGTCGGCCTGGGCGCCGCCGGCCTGACACTGGCCACCAGTTGGGGCGGCACCACCTATCCCTGGCGGTCGCCCATGATCATCGGGCTGTTCGTCGGCTCGGTGATCGCGTTGTGCCTCTTCGCGTGGGTGGAGACCCGCGCCGCCGAGCCGATCCTGCCGATCCGGCTGTTTCGCAGTTCGGTGTTCACCGTCTGCTGTGTGCTGTCGTTCGTGGTCGGGTTCGCGATGCTGGGCGCCCTGACGTTCCTGCCCACCTACATGCAATTCGTCGACGGTGTCTCGGCCACCACGTCGGGCCTGCGCACGTTGCCGATGGTGCTCGGGATGCTCACCACCTCGATGGGCAGCGGTGTCATCGTCGGCCGCACGGGCAGATACAAAGTCTTCCCCATCGCCGGCACCGCCGTCATGGCGGTGGCGTTCTTTCTGATGTCGCGGATGGACCCGTCGACATCCGCTGTCGTGCAATCGTTGTTTTTGGTCATCCTCGGCGCCGGGATCGGGATGTGCATGCAGACCCTGGTCCTGATCGTGCAGAACACATCGAGCTTCGACGACCTCGGCGTCGCGACCTCCGGTGTCACCTTCTTCCGCACGATCGGCAGCTCGTTCGGAGCCGCCATCTTCGGCTCGCTGTTCACGAACTTCCTGCACAGCCGGATCGGCCCGGCGTTGCTGGCCAGCCGCGCGCCGGCCGCGGCCGCCGCGTCGCCGGAGGCGTTGCACCGGCTGCCCCGCGAGGCGGCCGCCCCGATCGTCGCCGCCTACGCCGACTCGCTCACCCAGGTTTTCCTGTGGGCGGTTCCGGTCGCGCTGGTGGGGTTCGTGCTGGCGTTGTTCCTGCGCGAGGTTCCGCTCCAGGAATTCCACGACAGCACAGTCGATCTCGGCGATGCGTTCGGGATGCCGACCAGCGAGACACCGGACCAGATGCTGGAGAACGCGATCGCACGGATGATGCGGGGTGAAACCGGCATGCGGCTGCGCAGCATCGCGATGCGACCCGATTGCCGGCTCGACGTCGCCGGCCTGTGGGGTGTGCTGCGGATCAACCGCTACACACAGATGTACGGCACCGCTCGGCTCACCGACATCGCCGACTACCTACGGGTACCGTTCGAGGTTCTCGAGCCCACCTTCGCCCGCCTGGTCTCCGGCGGTTACGTGCAGCGCGACGGCGAACAGTTGTGGCTCACCCCGGCCGGGGGACAGCAAGTCGCCTACGTCCAGTCGCTGCTGTTGGCGTGGCTCGTCGACAAGCTCGCCCGCTCACCGGGTTTCGAGGGGCGCCCAGACCGCCGCGCGGTCGAGGCCGCGCTGGAACGTGTCGCGCATCGCGTTCTGGCCCAACGTGATTGGCACGACGAGCAGCCCACCATGGCGATCCCGTCGGCCGCTCGCTAGCGGCCACGCCTCCGCATTCGCCGGCATCCGCGACCGGGGTCCGGACGCGGGCGTACCATCACGCCATGAGCCGAATCGGAACATTTGCCGACGACGACCTGGCCGGCTGGTTTGTGAAGTCTCCGGATATCGGCGGCGCGCTGGGCAATTTCAGCCAGGCGGTCTACACCAAGAACCGGTTGCCGTTGCGCACCCGCGAATTGGCCCGCGCCGTGATCGCCCACCGCAACGAATGCGTCGTCTGCGTCAACACCCGGGACGAAGACGGTCCCGCCGCCGGCGTCGACGAGGAGTTGTACGACCACGTCCACGAATGGCGCAGCTGGCCCGGTTACAGCGACCAGGAGCGGCTGGCCGCCGAGTTCGCGGACCGATTCGCCACCGACCACACCGCCCTGCGCGACGATGAAGACTTCTGGAGCCGTTGCGCGGAACACTTCTCGGACGAGCTGCTGGCCGACCTGGCCCTGTCCTGCGCGCTGTGGGTCGGCATGGGACGAGTGCTGCGGACCC
Organism: Mycobacterium sp. MUNTM1; assembly: GCF_054660795.1. Taxonomy (NCBI): domain Bacteria; kingdom Bacillati; phylum Actinomycetota; class Actinomycetes; order Mycobacteriales; family Mycobacteriaceae; genus Mycobacterium; species Mycobacterium sp. MUNTM1. The sequence continues at coordinate 21,091 of NZ_BAAGDE010000038.1, read as the reverse complement.
TCGACATCGGCCAGGCCTGCAAGCTCACGATCCCCAGCCGCGGCTAGCTTCCCGCCCTGAGGTCCCGGGCAACCGGCGATGACGCATGCCCGGGCACAAATGGCGCCGCGGTGATGTTGCGGTGTGGATGAGAGAACTCAGCGGGAGGCGCTGATGAAGATCCGCTTCGGGGTCGGCCTGGGCGCCGACACCGCGCCGGACCGGCTGGGCGCCATCGCCGATCACCTCGAGGCCGGCGGGGTGGACTCGCTGTGGTTTTCCGAACTGGTGTACTCGCCGGCGGTCGATCCGGTGGTCGGTATGGCGTACGCCCTCGCGCGGACGTCCCGGCTGAAGGTGGGGACGTCGGTGGCCGTGCTTCCGGGCCGGCATCCGGTGCTGGTGGCAAAGCAGTTGGCGTCCCTGGCGGCCGTCGCGCCGAAGCGGGTGTTACCGGTTTTCGGCCTGCGCTCGGCGATACCGGCCGAGCGCGAGGTGTTCGTGGTGCCCGACGGCGAGCGCGCGGCGGTATTCGACGAGTCGCTGCGGCTGCTGCGCGCGGCGCTGGTCAAGGAGTCGGCGACGTTCACCGGCCGGTATTTCAGCGTCACGGATGTGGCCGTCGCTCCGAGACCGACACCGCCGCTGGACATTTGGGTGGGCGGTTCGGCACCGGCGGCGTTTCGGCGCATCGGCGAGCTGGGCGATGGCTGGCTGGGCAGCTTCCTCACCCCGGCGGAGGCGCGGGCCGGGCGCGAGGCGATCGAGCGGGCCGCCGCGGATGCCGGCCGCAGCATCGAACCCGACCACTTCGGCATCTCGTTGGCGGTCGCCGACGGGGAATTGCCCGCCGAGCTGGCCGCGGCGGTGCGCCGGCGTCGCCCGGACCGCGACCCCGGCGAGCTGATCGCCGTCGGGTGGGACCGGCTGCACCGGCAACTCGACGCCTACATCGAGGCCGGCCTGACGAAATTCGTCATCCGGGCGGCGGGCAAGGCGCCACTGCAGGGCTTCCTCGATCGGTTCATCACCGAATTGGTCGCTCGGCAGAACTGAGCGCCGTTTACGCCTACGGCGCGATCCGAGATGGGGAGAATGACTGCCATGACCGGCACACCGCTTGCCGCCGCGGCCATTGCCCAGCTGGAGGCCGAGGGCGTCGACACGGTCATCGGCACCGTGGTGAATCCCGCCGGGCTCACCCTGGCCAAGACGGTGCCGATCCGGCGCACCAACACCTTCGCGGATCCCGGCTTGGGGGCCAGCCCGTCCTGGCACGCGTTCGCCATCGACCAGACCGGCATCGCGTTCACCGCCGACGTGGGCGTGGTGGGGGACCAACGTCTTCGTATCGACCTGTCCGCGTTGCGCATCGTCGGTGACGGTCTGGCGTGGGCGCCCGCCGCGTTTTTCGCTCAGGACGGCACGCCCGTTCCCACCTGCAGCCGGGGAGCGTTGCGTCGGCTCGAGGCCGCACTCAGCGAGGCCGGGATCGAGGCCGCGATCGGGCACGAGATCGAATTCTTGCTGGTCGGACCCGACGGCGACCGGCTGCCGTCGACGTTGTGGGCGCAGTACGGCCTGGCCGGCGTGCTGGAGCACGAAGCGTTCGTACGCGACGTGATCGGTACGGCGACGAGTGCCGGCATCGCGATCGAACAGTTTCACCCCGAATACGGCGCCAACCAGTTCGAGATCTCGCTGGCACCCCAGACCCCGGTGGCCGCCGCCGATCAGCTGATCCTGATGCGGCTCATCATCGGTCGCGTGGCCCGCCGCCACGGGCTGCGCATCAGCCTGTCACCCGCGCCCTTCGCTGATGGCGTCGGATCCGGTGCCCACCAACACTTTTCGCTAGCTACGTCGGAAGGCCCGCTGTTCTCCGACGGCCCCGAAACCCACGGCATGACGGACGCGGGGGAGAGCGCGATAGCGGGCGTGGTCCGCGGCCTGCCGGAGGCCCAGGGCGTATTGTGCGGGTCCATCGTCTCCGGGTTGCGGATGCGTCCCGGCAACTGGGCCGGCGCCTACGCTTGCTGGGGCACCGAAAATCGTGAGGCCGCGGTGCGCTTCGTCGTCGGGGGGCCGGCAAGCCCGCGCGGCGGCAACGTCGAGGTGAAGATCGTTGACCCGTCGGCAAATCCGTACCTCGCCTCGGCCGCCATCCTCGGCTTGGCCCTGGACGGCATCAAGTGCCAGGCGGCGCTGCCACCGGAGATCACGGTCGACCCGGCAGTCCTGCCCGATTCCGACCGGGCCCGCGACGGCATCGTGCGCCTCACCGGCTCCCAGGCCGAAGCGATTGCAGCACTTGATGGTTCAGAGGCGATGCGTCGCATCCTGGGCGATCCGGCAGTCGACATGGTGGTCGCGGTTCGTCGCCTGGAGCACGACCGGTACGGCGACCTGGCGCCCGATCAGCTGGCGGACAAATTTCGCATGGCCTGGAGCCTGTGACCGGTTATGGTCTCCGACACCCGCGCCCTGGCCCAGCACATCGCCGAAGTGGCGCTGGTCGACCAGCACGTGCACGGTTGCTGGTTGTCGCCGGGAGACCGGCAGCGATTCGAGAACGCGCTCAACGAGGCCAACAGCGAACCCATCAATTACTCGGGCTTCGACTCACAACTCGGATTCGCGGTGCGCGCGCATTGCGCCCCTGTGCTGGGGCTGCCCAAACACGCCGATCCGCAAGTGTATTGGGAGCGGCGCAGCCGATTCGGGGAGGCGGAGCTGGCGCGGCTCTTCCTGGCGGCTGCCGGCGTCAGTGACTGGCTGGTCGACACCGGGATCGGCAGCGGTGGTGTCGCCGGGGTCGCGGACATGGCCCAGCTGTCCGGTGATCGCGCGCGCGAGGTCGTGCGTCTCGAGGAGGTGGCCGAGCAAGCCGCGCGGGCTACGGGTGACTACGCCACGGCCTTCGAGGAGATCCTGCATCGGCGCGCCGCCGGCGCGGTCGGCACCAAATCGATTCTGGCCTACCGCGGTGGGTTCGACGGCGACCTGAGCGAACCCTCGAGGGCGGAGGTCGCCGAGGCCGCCGGCCGCTGGCGCGAACGTTGCGGCACCCGGCTGCAGGACAGGGTCCTGCTACGGTTCGGGTTGCACCAGGCCCTGCGGCTGGGAAAGCCGCTACAGTTCCACGTCGGGTTCGGCGATCGTGATTGCGACCTCCACAAGGCCAATCCGCTGCTGCTGGTTGACTTTCTGCGGGACACGGCCGACGTCCCGGTCGTCCTGCTGCACTGCTATCCCTACGAGCGCGAGGCCGGCTATCTGGCCCAGGCGTTCAACAATGTCTATGTCGACGGCGGTCTGAGCGTCAACCACCTGGGGGCGCGGTCCCCGGCGTTCCTTGCCCGATTGCTGGAGATGGCGCCCTTTTCCAAGATCCTGTATTCGTCCGACGGATTCGGCCCTGCGGAACTGCACTTCCTCGGCGCGGTCTTGTGGCGCACGGGCATTGAGCGGGTGCTGCGCGAGTTCGTGGACCGCGGCGACTGGAGCGAGGCGGATGCCATCCGGGTGGTCGATCTCATCGCCCGCGAGAACGCCGCGCGCATCTACGACCTGGGCTGAGCTCGCCGGCCGAAGGATTTCACGAATTCCCCTGTAGTCCGCCGCCCGGACGCATAAGCTTCGAGTGACGAATCGGGCAAACGTCACCAAACTGTAGAGAGTAGAAGGAGGTTTGGGCGCGTGTCGTCCCGTTCTGCGTTCGTCATCGCAGTCATCTCACGGCCACGCCGGCCGTCCCGCAGTAGTTGTAGCCGACGGTAGAACGCTGAGCCGCCGCGAGGCATCGGGATGGTCAGGGTACGAGGGGTGACCATCTCAATGATCCAACGATTCTGCGCCGATCATCCGGTGAATACCGCAGAAGCAAACCTCGACTTAGAATCCCGCAGGTGGGACCCGATACGTTGCAGGTCACGCTCGATCAGCTCAGAGTCACGGCCGCTCAATGGCGTGGTCGCAGCGCCGACCTGACCGCCGCAACGTCCCCGGCCGCAGGGCCGTCTTTTCAGGCCACTTCCGCGGCGGTGGCAGGTGTCAACACGAAGGTTGGCATCGCCGCGGCAGCACTCGCCGCCCGGACGCAAGCCACGGCCGCGGGAGTGGACGCGGCTGTCGCCGGCTACCGCAATCAGGAGGCGGCCGCGACGGGCGAGATGGCCGCCGTGCCGCGGGCGATAGGCTCCCAATGACTGCCACGTTGTCGCAGATTCAGGCTTGGGACACTCAGCACCTGGTCGATGCGGCGGCGTACTGGAATAAGATCGCGGACCACTGGGAGGACGTGTTCCTCCAGGTGAGGAATCAGTCGGTTTCTCTTCCGTGGCGGGGCGCCGGGGGAGAAGCGTTGCGGCAACGAACCGGCGCCGATCTCCCCATCGTCAGCAGGCACGCCGACCAGTTGCGGGAGGCGGCCGCGATCGCGCGCAATGGCGCCGGCGATGTCAGCGCGGCACAACAACGCGTCCTGTTCGCCGTCGCAACCGCCGAGAACGCGGGTTTCAATGTGGCAGAAGACCTCTCGGTCACCGCGTACGTGCACGGCGGCTCGCTTGCCGATGTCATGACCCTCGAGGTCTTGGCCGACCAGATGGCGGCCGACATCCGCGTCGACGCCGCCACGTTGACGAGCATCGACCAGACCGTCGCCGCCAAACTCGCGACGGCAACCGCCGGGCTGGGAGATCCCGCGTTCGCCCCGGCACCGCAAGACGGACCCTTTCCCCAGGACTCTGACGGCACACAACCGCGCCGGTACACCGACAAGGACCTGTACCCGCATGATCCGACGGCCGCGGATGTGCACCAAGACAGCATCGGTGACTGCTACCTGGACTCCACAATGGGAGCGATAGCCAATGCCAACCCGCAGTGGATCAAAGACCGGATCCGCTACGACGACAAGACGGGAACCTTCGACGTGACGCTTTGGGATGGCCACGAATGGAGACACGTCCCGGTCACTCAGGGCGACATTGACACCAACATCCAGCACCATGGCGCCAGTTGGCTGGACAACAACAAGCCGGACGCCCCGCTATGGCCGGCGGTTTTGGAGTCGGCCTATGCGAAACTCAAGGCGCCCAACGATAATCTCGGCGATGCGCTCGAAAACGTCATTGGCAAAGGCGGCTACCCACAGGATGCACTGGGGGCATTGACAGGGAACCGAGGGACCACCATCAATCCGCAAACCGTCTGGTTGACGAACCAACACATCGACCAGAGCATCGCCACCGCACTGGCCAATCATCAACCCGTCACGATCACGACCACCGCGCAAGGCGTCCCGTTGGAGCAGAGCCATGTCTATGTGGTGGAAGGCATCACCGGCACCGGCAGCGACGCCCGGGTGACGTTGCGCAATCCATGGGAGCACAACTTGGGAACACCCGAGAACACCGCAGAGCCGCTAGTGACGGTAAGGCTTGGTGACCTCATTGGATCGGGCCTACCGACGGGCAATCTGCCTAACGGACCGTTCGGTCACCACCCGATGTCCAACGTCAACATCGGTTCACTGGGATGAGGCGCAACAAGATGCTTTGGATAGCAGCCATCGCTATCGCTGTCGTAGTAGTCATTGCGGGCGGATATGTCTTCTGGCAGTACCGCACTGCCCAACCGCGCGCGCTCAGCGGTCTTCCGAGTTATCCTTCGCCGGTTGCCATCACCGATATCCCGGAACCGCAAAGGACGGCAGCCCAGGAGAAGATACGGACTCTCGTCTCCGCCGCACTGCCGGGATACCGCATCGCCAGTGAGCAATTCTCTGCCACCAATGCGCAATTCACCTGGGATCTCCTGCGGCATCGTGTCGGCCCCGACCTCAAATCGGCGGGATACGCGTTGGACGCCAACGGCTTGTCCTCCGACAACCAGGTCACCTACACCGTGTACCGACACGATGGCTCGCTGCGGCGATGGTTCAACGACGACATCATTGTGGTCGCCGGCCTGGTCAACCACACGCTTCCGACGGCAACCGGGGGCCCGGTCCATCTCTACGGCTATTTCAGACTTACGCCCCAGTGACGCGGCGTGGGCTTGCCTGCGAAAGATGTTGTCAGACCAGCGCTGACGCGTCGAACACCCAACTCACGTCGCCGGTTGCCAGTCCCTCGAAGTGGTTCGGGGGAGCGAAGGCCACCAGGCTGTTGAAGTCCCAATAGTCTTTCCAGACAGTCACTTTGCCGTCGACGACCTTGTGCACCGTGACGAATCGCAGCACGCCCTGCTCACCGGTGGCGAATGTCCAGGTCTCGGAGTGCTCGTAGAGCACATCGGAGCCGTTGGACACCAGCACGCCGGTGTGGTTCTCATAGCCGGCCAGCTGCTCGAGGCCCATCCTGAGGCGTTTGACGATGTCTTCCGGGCCGCGGGCCGACAACGCGGGAACCGGCATGTCGACATAGAGGCAGTCGTCGGACAGGAAGGTCTTGAGCGCTTCCCAGTCGCGCCGCGAAAGTGCTTGCCACAGCCCACGTACGACATCCTCGACCGCGATCATAGAAACCTCTGTCATAACGGCACATGAAACTCTGTTGCCGCCCCGGTGTCAATAAGGTGGGCGATACTCCCGGCGAGTGCCGCTAGCCGTCCACCGCGGCCATCGACCGGGCCGGCCCCAGGTTCACCGGCAGCGACGACCATCCCCGCAGGACGCGGGTTTCGCGCCGGCTTCCGGCGCCGGCCGCGCGTACCTCGGGGAAGCGGTCGAAAAACGTGCGCAGGCCGACTTCGCCCTCGGCACGCGCAAGGGCGGCGCCAAGGCAGAAGTGCCGGCCACCGGAGAAGGCGAGATGCCTTCCGGCGTTCTCCCTTTCGATGTCGAAGCGATGCGGGTCATCGAACACGGCCGGATCCCGGTTGGCGGCGGCCAGATACAGGATCACCAAGTCGCCGCGTTCTAGGCGCCGGCCGGCGATCTCGACATCGTTGAGCGCTAACCGGGCGGTGAGCTGCACCGGCGATTCCAGCCGCAGGATCTCTTCGACGGCGTTGGGCCACAGCTCGGGGCGCCGTCGCAGGGTGTCGAGGTGCTCGGGCGCGTCCAGCAGCATGCGGATCCCGTTGCCGAGCAGATTCACGGTGGTCTCGAATCCGGCGGCCAACACCAGACCGGCGATCGCCTGCAACTCTTTCTCGTTGAGATACGTTTCGGCAGAGCCGCTTTCGGCGGTCTGGATCAGCTGACTCATCAAATTGTCGCTGGGGTCGAGGCGGAGTTGCCGCAGGTGCTCGTCAAGCCAGGAGCTGAAGCCGGCGATGCCTTCCTGCACGCTGCGGTACTGCCGCCACGGCAGTCCGATGTCCAGGCTCGGCGCGGCCAGTTCGCCGAATTCCAGCACGCGCCGCCGCTCGGACTCCGGCACGCCGAGGATGTCGCTGATGATCGACACCGGAAGTTGCGCGCAGTACCGCCGGACGATATCCACGACACCCGATTCCCCGGCCAACCGATCCAACAGCTCGGTGGCGGTCTGCTCCACCCGATCCCGCAGCGCGGCAACCGCCCTGGGGGTGAACACCGCCGATACGGTCTTGCGGTAGCGGGTGTGGTCGGGCGGCTCGACCGCAAGCAGTGACGGTGCCCGCAGTGGATGCAGGAGGTCGTCGCGGGTGCGGCGCTCCAGCCATCGCAACGGCGCCGGCAGGTTCGATCCGAAGATCAGCACCCGGAAATCATCGGACCGCAGCAGCTCGTGAGCGAGCGCGTGATCCGCCGTCAGATAGGCGACGCGGCCCTTCACCAACGTGCCCCGGGCGCGGACCTCGTCGTAGTAGCGCACCGGGTCGGCGGACACCGCCGGATCGGCGATCAGCCGGGCCTGAACATCGCCGCGTCGCGCCCCGACCGCAGCGGCTCCGCGGATGAAGCCGTGCATCGCGAACCAGTGCAACCGTTCCTTCACTGGCCCCTCCCTCGTCCGGGTGTCGGTTCGAGCCTAGGCTCCGACCACCTCGAGAGTCAGCACTGCGCGACGATTTTGAAGTCGGTGGTCACCACTTTGTTGGGGTTGCTGCTGTTGATGCCATACGCGCTGCCCGTGATGGTGTACGCGTCGTTGGTGAGGTCGACGTGCGCGTCTCCGACCCCGCCCTGCCAGAAGCTGCCGGTGAAGCCGTCGACGTTGCGGATCTTCACCCACTGCGGCATCACCCGGTATCCGCTGAGCAACACCACCGCTTCGACCCCGCCATCGTGGTCGCCGATGTTGATGGTCCGGTACATCTGATCCTGCCGGCACGCGGGGGGACGCGTGGTGTGCGTCGCGCCGTCGATGGTCAGGCGGGCGGCCCGGCGCGGCGTCGTCTGGGCCGCGCTGCAGCCGGCCACGCCGACGACCGCCGCCAGGACCAAAGCGACTGTGAGCACCCGGTTTTGCACAGCCGACCTCCTTATTGTTGCTTCGGCGCAAGCCTGGGTAGGGACTTGACGATGCTGCGTCGCACGAATTCCGGACTCAGGCCTTTGAAAAAGTCAATCAGGCGAATGCTCTTCGGCACGTACCAGTGCAACCGCTTCTGATTGTGGTAGGCCTGCCACGCCGTCTCGGCCACGCTGCTGGCCGGCATCAACCGAAGCATGCCCCTCTTGGGCGCGGTGGCCCGCAGTTGCTCGGCCGTCATGGGCGCGCGGCCATCGTCGGAGTGGTTGGTCGTCGTCGTGAGGATGGCGGTGTCGATCAGACCGGGCAGCACGTCGGCGACGCGCACCCCGTGGCGCAGCCACTCCACGCTCAGGGCCTCGGTCAGGCCTTTGACCGCGTGCTTGGTGGACGAGTAGACGGCCAGGCGCGGCATGCCGTAGGTGCCCGACGACGACGACGTCGAGAACATCAGGCTGCCGGGGGCCTTCTTGAGGTACGGCAGCGAGGCGTACGCGCCCGTCAATACCGCCTTGAAGTTCACGTCGACGACGCGCATCGCGGCGTCATAGGGCACGTCCTCGAACCATCCGGATTCGCCGATGCCGGCGTTGTTCCACATCATGTCCAGGCCGCCGCCGGTGTTGCCGGCGCAGAAGTCGGCCAGGGCGCCGTCGAGAGCCGCCTTGTCCGTCACATCGACGGCGCGGGTCCACAGCCGATCGCCGCCGAGTTCGTCGGTCAGGGTCGCCAGGCCGGCGTCGTTGCGGTCGACCGCGCCCACCCGCCAGCCCTTGGCGTGGAACAGCTTTGCCCCCTCGCGCCCCATGCCGCTGCCCGCGCCGGTGATGAAGACCGATTTCACCAGCGTCAGTCCGCCTCGACCACGTTTTTGATGCGGTTCAGCGTCTTGGTCATGTCGCGGATGTTGCGGCGCTTGCGCAGAAATCCGCCGAACAACCAGTACACGCCGAGCCATGGCGCCGGGTTGAGCCGAAACGACTCGGTGACGTCCGTCCCGCCGTCACTGGGCGCCAGGCGGTAGTGCCAATTGTTGACCGGCCGGTCACCGAGCAGCACCGTGAAGCCGAATTCGCGGCCCGGTTCGCACGCGGTGACCTTGCACGTCGTCCAATAGACCGGGCCCATCTCGTTGCGCTTGACGTGGCCGCGGAATTTCGCGCCGAGGGCCGGGCCGGTCGCGTCGCCCAGCCACTCGGCTTCGAAAACTTCCGGGGAGAACTTTCCGGTGTTGCGGACGTCTGCGATGAGATCCCAGATCTTGGCCGCAGGCGCCGCCATATGAACAGTCGCCGAACCTTCCATGGGCTGATCCAAACACAGCTAGCCGCTGGGACATAGACCGCAGGTGCGTTTCATCAGTGCGGGACGGCCGCCTGGATCAGCCCGTTGATGATCTGCTTGATGCCCTGGGCCGGGTGCGAGTACCAGCCGATCGGCAGGCCGGACTGCGCACCGCATTTTGGCCAGGCCTCCACGCCCTCTTCGGCGAAAACCCGGTTGGCCACGGCGATTTGCTGCTCCCTGGATGCGGCAGCGGGGTTACCGACGCCGCCGTAGCGGGCCCAGGTGCTCGGTTTGAATTGCAGCCCACCGTATTCGCCGTTGCCGGTGTTGGCGTGCCAGTTGCCACCGGATTCGCACTGAGCGATCGCGTCCCAGTTGGGAGCGGGTTCCGCGCTCACCACACCCGTGGACGAAGCCATCGACGCTGCAACGAACCCGCCGACCGCTACGGACTTGACGAGAAGCTTGCAGAGATATTTCATGTCCAGGATTTCGGCGCGTGTGGCCAAAGCGTTACCTATTCGAAAATGGCGCGAGATATGCCATCTATCTGCGGAAACCGCCTTATCGGCAGGCCAAATCGGACCGTTAGAAATCGGTGAGGAAAAATTAAGTTATCGCTGGCAATACGACTGCGTCGCTGATGACAGGGCCTTTTGGTACAGGCTGTCGAGCTGACGATCCCGGATGACGACGCTGCGCGCAGCGTCGCGTTGCGCGGCGCATTCCGGCGAGTGCAGCAGGTTCCAGTTGGCCGAAATCTGGCCCAGCATCGCCCGATTGAAGGCGTCGATCGTCGACCGCGACGCCGACAGGTCCGGCGCGTCGGCCGGAGCGCCCGCCGGGTTCAGCTTCCAGTCGGCGAACCGGGTGTATTCGATGGCCTCGGTCGCGCCGATCTGGTCACCGAAGACCCGCGTGACGTAGTCGCGGTCGACGTGTTCGGCGTCGGCCTCGTCGCCCAGCCTGGCCAGCTCCTGCTCGACGCGGGCCGGGTCTTCGATGGCGCCGTGCTGGTTCCATTTGTAGGCGGCGACGGGCTCGGCAACCTGCAGCCGTTGCGCGGCGGCGTCGACCAAGGGCGTCAGCGGGCTCGCCGGGTCGGCCCGAACCGGCGCCACAAGCATCGCCAGGCCGCCGAGCACGGCGCCACAGCGCGCGGCCGCGGCCAGGCGGGGCGGGCGAACGCTGCGGCGCATGATGATGATTCTGGCGTGTCGGTGGCGCCCCGCCGGCCGGGACGCTCCGACGGGATGCCGTCACAGTGATCTTTTGTCGCCGAACGAGAAAAACCGCCGGCCGTCGGCCCCTTAACGCACTACTGCGCCCGACGAGGTTGTCAGGCGCAGTAGTGAACGAGCCGGGCGAGGGGTTATCCGCCGCCGCCCTGGGTGGCGCCGAGGGCGCCCTGCAGGTCGGGCTTCATGGCGTTGAGCTGGGCTCCCCAGTACTCCCAGCTGTGCGTCCCATTGGCGTCGAAGTTGAACACGGCGTTGTGGCCGCCGGCCGCGTTGTAGGCATCCCGGAACTTCAGGTTGCTGCTGCGGACGAAGTTCTCCAGGAACTCGGCGGGCATGTTCGCCCCACCCAGCTCGGACGGCGTCCCGTTACCGCAGTAGACCCAGAGGCGGGTGTTGTTACCGGCCAGCGCCCCGACCTGAAGGGTCGGGTCGTTGCGCGCCCACGCCGGATCGCTCGACGGCCCCCACATGGCGTCGGGCTTGTAGCCGCCGGCGTCGCCCATGGCCAGACCGATCAGCGAGGGCCCCATCCCCTGGGAGGGGTCCATCAGGGCCGACAGCGAGCCGGCGTAGATGAACTGTCCCGGGTGGTTCACTGCCAAGATCAGCGCTGAGGAGCCGGACATCGAGATACCGACCACGGCGCTGCCGTTGGACTTGACGCTCTTGTTCGAGGCCAGATATCCGGGCAGTTCGCTGGTCAGGAAGGTCTCCCACTTGTACGTCTGGCAGCCGGCCTTACCGCACGCCGGGCCGTACCAGTCGGCGTAGAAGCTGGACTGACCGCCGACCGGCATGACGATCGAGAGGCCCGACTTGTAGTACCACTCGAACGCCGGGGTATTGATGTCCCAGCCGTTGTAGTCGTCTTGGGCCCGCAGACCATCCAGCAGATACACCGCGGGAGAACCGTTGCCGCCGCTCTGGAACTGGACCTTGATGTTGCGGCCCATGCCGGCGGACGGCACCTGCAGGTACTCGACGGGCAGACCCGGACGCGAAAACGCGTTGGCTGTCGGGGCACCGCCGGCAAGACCGATCAGGCCCGGCAGTGTGGCCGCCGCCGCTGTGCCGACCAAAAGCCGGCGCCCCCAGGCCCGGACCTTCTCGCTCAGATCTGTCATACCTGCCCCTTGTCGATGTGGTCAGTGTGATCGTGGTCTCACAGGAATTTACCGTGTGAGTCCGCGAAATGTCGATTGGGACGCGAACGCGTCTCGTTTCGGCATCTCTTTTCACCTCATGAATTCGCCACCCGGAACACCCGAGCGGCGACAGGCGACGCGTACCCGCTCGACGACGGTCCAACCCGTCGGGGCGAAAATGCCAGGCAGCACCGTCCCGCGGGCGCGTGTAGACGAGCACCCCGCGATACGCCACCTAATAGAAAGCACCCGAAATGAAGGCGACTGCGGATTTTCGAGCGCGCGTCGCGACCGGACAGCTGCGCGACGCATCTTTGACCCTTTGAAGGCGCGTCGCCTCGCGCAGCGACAGCCGATAAATATTTTCTTTGCCGATAAAACGATGCGGCTTTTGCCGCCGGACAACGCGCCGCCCCATCGGTGGCGCGTCGTCCGGCGGTTTGGCCGTTCCCGGCGCCGCCCGTTGATCTGGCGATTCCCGGGCGAGGCCTGACCGGGGCAGCCGGACTTGCGCCGACCGCGTAGGCTCTCTCGGAGCAAGCCGATGAAGACCACGCTATCCCGTGTCTGTTCCGGCTCTCACGAATCACCGCACCTGCGGCTTCATGGTGCGCGTCGGTGCGGCGGAGGGCGTCGGGCGCGGGACCGATTGGGGCATAGATTTGGACACGGTTCTTGGCCTGTCAGTGACGCCGACCACCGTCGGTTGGGTCCTCGCTGAAGGACACGGCGCGGACGGCACGATCCTGGATCACCAGGAGTTGACGCTGCACACAGGCCACGGCGTTCGCGCCGTGGGTACCGCAGAGCAGGTAGTAGACGAGGTATTGCGGGTCGACACGGCGGCGGCGGCAAGCGATCGCCGCTTGCGTGTCATCGGAGTGACCTGGAACGACGAAGCATCCGCACAGGCCGCGCTGGTGCTGGAGGCGTTGACCGACGCGGGATTCGACAACGTCGTGCCCATCCGGTTCCTGGACGCCGTCGAGACGTTGGCTGAGGCCATTTCGCCCGTCATCGGCTACGAGCAGACGGCGGTCTGCATTCTCGATCACGACGCGACGACCGTCGTCATGGTCGACACCCATGACGGGGAGACCCAGACGGCGACCAAGCACGTGCGCGGCGGCTTCGACGGCCTGACCCGCTGGCTGGCCGGCATGTTCGAGCGCAACGGATGGCAGCCGGGCGGCGTTGTGGTCGTCGGCGCCCACGACGACATCGACGGATTCTCCTGGCAACTCGAAAAGACTTTGCCGGTACCGGTTTTCGTGCAGTCGATGGCCCAGGTGACCATCGCGCGCGGCGCCGCGCTGTCCGCGGCCCGCAGCACCGAGTTCACCGACGAGCAGTTGGTGGAGGAGGTCGGCGAGCCCGTTCCGGCACCCGCCCAGAAGCGGCAGTTGTCCTACGCCGGGGCGGTGACCGCGCTGGCCGCCGGCGCCATCACCTTCGTCGGCTCGGTGTCACTCGCGGTGGGGATCCACGTCGGCCCCGCCAGCGCGGCGCCCACGCCGAAGCACGCCACGCACCCCCCGACACCGCAGGTCGCCGAGGCGGTCACGGCCGTCGCGCCGCTCCCGGCGGCGCCACCGACCAAGCCGGCAGCCCCGCAGGCCAAGCCCCCTGCCGGGGAACCGGTTTCGGAGCCGAGCGCCCCGGAAGAGCAGCCGAGCACCGGTGACCGACAGCCCTACCTGACGCGGGTGCTGGAGCACATTCCCGGCGACACCGGCGAACCGGCGGCCGATTCAACCCCGCGCGCGGCGACCGACCCGCAGCCCTGATCTTCCTTCCGACGCCGCGCCGGTAGCACTCAATTGTCTTGGGCGCGAACCGCGGAGAAAGTCAACGCAACCTCGTCTGCGACCTGGACCGAACCCATCAGCAGCGAGTAGGGCTTGATGCCGTAGTCGGACTGACGAATGGTGGATTCGACCGACATCCGCCATGAGCCCCCGAGATCCTCTGTGCGCACCTCGATCACGTGGTCTCGCGACTTTCCCCGGATCGCGAGCGTGCCGCTCAGCCGGTAGCCGTCACCGGCCTCCTCGATGACGCCCGCGGTGTAGCGGATCTCGGGGAATCGACTGGCGGACAAAGACTTCAGCGCGTTCGACCGCACCACCGCCTTCTCGGCCCCGGACAGCCCCTTGACTCCGCCGTCGCCCCGCAGCACCTCGAATGACTCGGTCTCGACGACGAGTTCTGCGCCGACGGGCCGAGAATCGGACCAGCTTACGGTGGCGTGCCAGCGCGTCATCGCGATGGTGAGGCGATGACCCATCCGTGCCGCCCTGCCGGCAACACCGGTGTGCAACAACAATTCACCGTCGGCCGGACTGATCGTCCACACCGAGTTTTCGTGGGAGGTCACGGACCGACTGTGTCACATGGTCAAAACGGTGCGATAGTGCGCCCGGCCCTCTTCCAGGGCCGCATAGCCCTCCTTGGCCTGCGACAGCGGAAGTTCCTCGATCCACGCCCGCACGCCGGACAAGACAGCGAAATGCATGGTGTCTTCGACGTCCTTCGCCGTCCCGGAGGGATGGCCGACGACGCTGATGCCGGGGGTGATCAGTTGCACCGGGCTGATCGGCAGCGGCTCGGGCGTGACCCCGATGGTGACCAGTTCGCCTTGGGGGAGTATGCCACCGACCGTGGCGGCCATGGCTTTTGAATTGCCGGCGGTGGCCAACACGACGGTCGCGCCGCCGAGGTCCTTCAACGCCTCCGCGGGATCGGTGGCGGTCGAGTCGATGTAGTGGTGGGCGCCCAGCTTGCGGGCATCGTCGGCCTTGCCGGTACCCCGGTTGATCGCGATGGTTTCGAAGCCCATCGCCCGGGCGAACTGCACGCCGAGATGGCCCAGTCCGCCGACACCGAGAATCGCTACCCGATCGCCGGGCAGGGCCTTGGTGTGGCGCAAGGCGTTGTAGGTGGTCACGCCCGCACACCCCATCGGGGCGGCCTCGGCGTCGGAGAGTTCGTCCGGGATCCGGGCCAGCGCGCTGACCGGCACGGTCACCGACTCCGCGTATCCACCGGGATACTGCCAACTCGGCACCTTGCCGTTCTCGCAGTGGATGAACAGGCCCTTACGGCATTGGTTGCAGCGTTGGCAACAGCCGCCGAACCAGCCGACCGCGACGCGATCACCGATCGCGAAATCCTGTACGCCATCGCCGATCTCGGCGATCTTGCCGGCGATTTCATGCCCGGGGGTCAGCGGCCACGACATGCCGGGGAACCCGCCATTGACGAAGTGGGCGTCGGTGCCGCAGATGCCGCACGCAGCGACCGTCAGCCGTACCTCGTCGCGACCCGGTGGTTTGGTTTCGGCGTCGACCAGCTCCAAAGCTGCACCTGCGGACGAGACATGGACGGCTCGATGAGTGGGCATGTCCCTAGCTTGTCACCCCTGCGCCTAATGCGCGACAGGACATTTCTCGGCACCGCTGGTGTGATAGTCGACCTGCCAGTGCTTGATTCCGTTGAGCCAGCCCGACCGCAGTCGCTCGGGCTTGCCGGCCGATTCCAGATCGGGCATGGCGTCGGCGATCGCGTTGAACATCAGGTCGATGGTCATCCGCGCCAGGTTGGCCCCGAGACAGTAGTGCGCACCGGTGCCACCGAAGCCCACGTGCGGGTTGGGATCCCGCAGGATGTTGAAGGTGAACGGGTCCTCGAACACGTCCTCGTCGAAATTGGCTGAGCGATAGACCATTACGACCCGCTGGCCCTTCTTGATCTGCACGCCGGACAGCTCGTAGTCCTCGCACGCGGTCCGCTGGAATGAGGTGACCGGCGTCGCCCAGCGCACGATCTCGTCGGCGGTGGTGGCGGGGCGCTCTCGCTTGTACAGCTCCCACTGATCCGGGAAGTCGGTGAAGGCCATCATGCCCTGGGTGATCGAGTTGCGGGTGGTCTCGTTGCCCGCGACGGCCAGCAGGATCACGAAGAAGCCGAACTCGTCGTCGGAGAGCTTGTGCCCGTCGACGTCGGCCTCGATCAGCTTGGTGACGATGTCGTCTCCGGGGTGTTGCTTACGGTCGGCGGCCATCTGCATGGCGTAGGTGATCAGTTCGACCGAGGCGCCCATCGCGTCGTTGCGGGCAAACTCGGGATCCTGATCGCCCACCATTTCGTTCGACCAGTGGAACAGCTTCATGCGGTCCTCTTGCGGCACCCCCATCAGCCCGGCGATCGCCTGCAGCGGCAGCTCGCAGGACACCTGCTCGACGAAGTCGCCGGAACCCTCGGCGGCCGCGGCCGCGACGATGCGCCGGGCGCGCTCGTTCAGGTCATCGCGCAGGAGCTCGACGGCGCGGGGGGTGAACCCGCGGGAAATGATTTTGCGGAGGTGGGTGTGTTGCGGGGCGTCCATGTTGAGCAACACGAACTTGCCGGTCTCGCGCTGCTCGCGCACCGTGCCCTCTCTGTAGCGGGGCAGGGCGGTGTTCTCCAGGCTGGAGAAGACGTCGCTGCGCCGCGAAATCTCTTTGACGTCCTTGTGCTTGGACACCACCCAAAAGCCGCCGTCGTCGAATCCGCCCACCCCGTCCGGCTGTTCGTTCCACCAGATCGGCGCGGTGCGGCGCAGCTCGGCCAGTTCTTCCACCGGGAGTCGCTCGGCGTGGATGTCCGGGTCGGTGAAGTCGAAGCCGGGAGGCAGATTGGGGACCGGCTTGGCGGTTGGCTCGGCGGTTGGCTCGACGCTTGGCATGGCCCGCTCCTCGATGACGAAGTGGTCTAGTCGTCCTTGTGCAAGGAAACCACTGCCGCACCTTGGTTGGGAAGCATTGCCTCAAGATCCCCGGGTGCGAATTGGAACGTGTTCTTCACCGGCGGTTTTGCACCGAGGAGCGGGTCGGGGCCGGCGATCGCGGTCGCACGCCGAAACGGTCTTGTGGCCGACAGTCCGACCGATATGCTTTGGTGCAGGTCATCGGCGACGACAGGCGGGGTAGGACATGATTCGGGAACTGCTCAGCGCCGCTTCGATAGCGGGCATCACGATCGGCTTGGCGCCGTGCGCGGCCGCCGGATATGACGGCGACGTGCCGGGGATGAACTATCAGGCCTCGTTGGGCGCGCCGTGCGACAACTACGAAAGCTTCATCTTCGGGCGGGGGCCCAGCGGTCAGGCCGAGGCGTGTCATTTCCCGCCGCCGAATCAGTTCCCGGCAGCCACCACGGGTTACTGGGTGATCTCCTACCCGCTCTACGGGGTTCAGCAGGCCGGCGCGAAATGCCCCGGCCCGCAGTCGGCGGCACAGTCGGACCGCGGGCTTCCGATGCTCTGCCTGGGAGACCAAGGGTGGCAAGAAGGCTGGTTCACCGGGGCAGGGTTCTTCCCGCCGTCGGGATAACGACGATGCGCGAGCACCCGCAGGCCCAAGATCCGATTCCGCGCTGGCTGCGTTTCGTGCTGGCCTCCGATCGCGCCGGATCGGCGTGGTACATCGGCACGGGCTTCTTCTTCGCGCCGGTGCTCGCGGTGCTCTCGCCCTGGCCCACGGTCACCGCCGTGCTGTGGGGCGTCATCGCACTGGCCGGGCTGTGGCTGGGACTGCTGGGCATCGCGATGGCCATCGGGCTGGCCCGAATCATGCGCTCGGGGGCCGAGATTCCCGAAGACTACTGGCGTTCCTTGGTGCACTACCAGGCCGCGACGCCGACGAGAAATGGTGCGTGACGCCGTCTAGAGTCAGAGCGACCGCCCGGTAACAAAAGGAGACTCGAGATGGCCTTCAATCCCAAAGATGCAGTCGACGCGGCGAGGGACATCGCGACCAACGCCGTCGAGAAAGCCTCCGACATCGTCGAACACGCCAGCGACATCATCCGCGGCGACCTCGCCGGCGGCGCCAGCGGCATCGTTCAGAATTCGATCGACATCGGCACCTACGCGTTTGACCGGACGAAGGAAGTGTTCACCGGCCGCGACGACGTCGACGAGGTCTAGGCGCGCGTTATACGGAGGCGGCCTCGTTGAGCTCATCGAGCCGGTTGGTGGCTTCCAGGTACTCCTGCACCCAGCGCTCGATGACCGTCGAGGTCTTCTCCACCTTGGTGAACTGCCCGACCACCTGACCGACGGGGTTGAACGCCACGTCGACGGATTCGTTGGGGTACCTGTTGGTGGCGCGGACGGCCATGCCAGACACCATGTACTGCAACGGCATTCCGAGCGGCTTGGGGTTGTCCGGCGCCTCCCATGCCTCGGTCCAGTCGTTGCGCAGCATGCGGGCCGGCTTGCCGGTGAACGAGCGGCTGCGGACGGTGTCGCGGCTGCCCGCCTTGACGTAGGCCTCCTGCTGGACCGGGGTGTTCGAAGACTCCTCGACCATCAGCCACTGCGATCCGGTCCACGCGCCCTGCGCACCGAGCGCCAGCGCGGCCGCGATCTGTTCACCGCTGCCGATGCCGCCCGCCGCCAGCACCGGAACCGGGGCGACCTCCTTGACGACCTGTGGCCACAGCACGATCGAGCCCACCTCGCCGCAGTGCCCGCCGGCCTCACCGCCCTGGGCGATGATGATGTCGACGCCCGCGTCGGCATGCTTGCGAGCCTGCGAGGGGGAGCCGCATAACGCCGCCACTTTGAGCCCGGCGTCGTGGATGTGCTTGATCATCTCGGCCGGCGGGGTGCCCAGCGCGTTGGCGATCATCTTCACCTTCGGATGCTGGAGCGCCACCTCGACCTGGGGCGTGGCCGTGGCCTCAGTCCAGCCGAGCAGCTGCAGGGTGTCGCCATCGCTGTCCTCGACCGGCACGCCGTGGTCGGCGAGGATCTTCTTCCCGAAGTCCAGGTGCTCCTGCGGCACCATCTTGCGCAGCGTCTCGGCCAGCTCTTCCGCCGACAGGTGGGAGTCCATGCCCTCGTACTTGTTCGGGATGACGATGTCGACCCCGTACGGGTGGTCGCCGATGTTCTCGTCGATCCACTTCAGCTCGATCTCGAGCTGCTCGGGCGTGAAGCCGACCGCTCCGAGCACGCCGAACCCCCCGGCCTTGCTGACCGCCACGACAACGTCGCGGCAGTGGGTGAAGGCGAAAATCGGAAACTCGATCCCGAGTTCGTCGCAGATAGGGGTGTGCATTACAACTCCTGGGAGCTCGCCGAATTGGAACGTGTTCTAGTTTAGTACGTGGCGCACTGACGTGGCCAGCGGGTCCTGACCTGCGCGTTATTACTACGGCCCGTCGTGTGGCTCAGATCGCAACGCTGTTCGCCACCCACAGGACGAGAAACGCGAGCATGCAGACCGCGGAGAGCAGATGGTCGCGGCAGATCGATCGCGCCAGTCGCGTCTGCTCGGATGGGCTGTCCGCGCGGCGCCCGAGTTGTACCGCATCGGGAACGGTGTGCGTCAACGCCAACATGGTCGGGACGCCGGCAATCGGCGTCGAGGTCACCAGCAGCCAGCCTGGGTCGTGTCCGCGCGCGGCCTGCAGCACAAGCGTTCCCAGCAACGTGAGCATGACGAGCGCGATCAGGCGGTTCATCGGGCGCGACGTGGTCGTCGCGCGGTGGTAGTAGGCGGCGATGGACGCGAGCACGGCCTCGGGCAGTTCGGCCGGTGACTTCCGGTAGCGGAGAACTTGGACGTCGAAGATCAAGTCCATCCACAAGACGGCGAACAGGAACCCGCCGCAGGCCATGAGCAACGGGGCCATGGCTCTCACCCACCTCTGATCCATCCGGGCCACCGCGCCGCAGCGCAGTCGCCACTTGGACCCATTGTTCTCGGCAGCGCAAGAGCCACATTGCTCCGCGATTTGACGCGTTGAATCGGCAAACCCAAATCACTTGTGCCACTTTTGTTTCAGTGGTTTCGGGGGGACGGGTTTTGTCGGTAGCCCGCCCTAGTATTCGAACATGGGTTCGATTAGCGACCGCGAGCAGATTCAGGCGGACGTTGACGCGTTGTGCGCTGTAGCGTCCCGCTTCCAGGAGCATTCCTATGCTGCGCTGACCAACCCGGAACGCCTCGGAATTTTGGAGACACTCGAACGCGTAGCACGCAAACTCCAGGCGCCAAGTCATCAGCTCATCAATCAGCTTGGTGAGCAAGGGGATTCGACGGAGTTGGGCGGCAAGCTGTCCTGGGTGTTGGCCGACCGGCTACACATCACCCGGGCCGAGGCCGGCCGCCGGATCAGCGAGGCCGCCGACCTGGGCCCGCGCCGCGCGCTTACGGGCGAGCCGTTGGCGCCGGTGCTGCCCGCCACCGCCGCGGCCCAGCGTGACGGGGCGATCGGGGCCGACCACGTGGCGGTGATCCGGCGGTTTTTCCACCAGCTGCCCGAGTCCGTCGACCTCGAGACCTCTGTGCACGCCGAGAGACAACTGGCGGCCAGGGCCGCCGAGTTCCGGCCCGATCAGCTCGCCAAACTGGCCCGCCGCCTGATGGACTGCCTCAATCCCGACGGCAGCTACACCGACGCCGACCGGGCGCGGTTGCGCGGGCTGGTGCTGGGCAATCAGCAGGCCGACGGCATGTCACGCCTGAGCGGATGGCTGACCCCCGAAGCCAGAGCCACCCTCGAGGCGGTGCTGGCCAAGCTCGCCGCCCCCGGCATGTGCAACCCTGACGATGGCACGCCGGTCGTCGACGGTGCCCCCTCGGAGGAGGCGGTGCAACGCGATACCCGCACGCCGGGCCAGCGCAACCATGACGGGCTCAACGCGGCGCTGCGGGCGACGCTGGCCAGTGGAGACTTGGGGCAGCACAACGGATTACCGGCCAGCATCATCGTGACCACCACACTCACCGAGCTCGAGGCCGCCGCCGGAAGGGGTTTGACCGGCGGCGGCACCATCCTGCCGATGTCGGACGTTATCCGCCTGGCCCGTCATGCCCACCATTACCTCGCGATCTTCGACAAGGGCAAGGCGTTGGCGCTGTACCACACCAAGCGCCTCGCGTCGCCGGGTCAACGAATTATCTTGTACGCCAAGGACCGTGGCTGTTCACATCCCGGCTGCGACGTGTCAGGCTATTACTGCGAGATGGGCTTGCCC
>NZ_BAAGDE010000037.1:0-62298 GCF_054660795.1 Mycobacterium sp. MUNTM1 | reverse complement strand
GCACCTGCACTCCGAGCCAGTTGCACGGCATCATCGAGCGCCACGCGATGAACGCGCATTGCTGCTCGGGGGTTAACGGGCTCGGACCCGCGCATGGCGGCGTTCCCGGCGTACCGCAGATCGGATCGGCCGATGCGAGCGGCGCGTAGGCGAAAGTGCCCGCCGCGATCATCATCGCGATGGTGGTGATCATGGTGATGACAAGGCGTCGGGTGCGATGCATATGCCCTCGAATCTGTAGCGCTTGGCCAGATCGTAACCGCAGCTCAGGACACAGATGGACGGTTTGGAAAATGGCCGGCTTAACTTGCCGAATTGGCGCAACGGGCCAACGTCGACCGCCCGGCCGGCGGGCCGGAAGCCGAGTCGGCCACACCGCCATTCGGCAGGCATGCTGCGACTAAAGAACTTGGAGCACAACGTATTTCAGAAAGGGCTTCAGGACGGTTGCGCCGAAGGTTTGCGCTAGTGCGGCAAGTTTTCCAGATAACACCGCACGCGGGTGGCGGCGTCCTCCGGCTTGACTCCCATAACGATCAATCTCTGAACTACTTGGTCCGCGGGGATAGCGGAACCGATGTCGTTATCGATCACATGAACGCTCGGAAACCAATTCTCGGCGCTTACTCCCGGTGGTGGGGGCGTGGCACCGCCCCCGACGCACTGGGCATAACCAACGGCGCCCGTTTCAGCGTGAGCCGGCGGCGAACCCATCGGCACAGCAATGGCGATGCCGACCGCCGCAGCGGCGTAGATAAGACGCATCCTGGCATTATTGCGCGTTCGCCTTCTTTGACAACCACGAATTTGGATCGCCATCGTGCACGGGGCTGTCGAACGTGCGTAACGCCCCGCCCGGCACCCGGGCCAGGGGGACGATTCCACACCGATTTTTCCTCTCAGGAGCCGCCGGCGGCCTTACACTGCATGAGAAATGAGCGCCTATCAGACGGTCGTGGTCGGCACAGATGGCTCGGACTCCTCGCTGCGCGCGGTGGAGCGCGCCGCCGCGATCGCCGCGGATCACGGCGCGAAATTGATCGTTGCGACGGCGCACCTCCCCGTCCCCGAGGAACGCGGCCGTTACGCGATTCCGCCGGGCAGCGACCACGGTCAGGACTACCGGACGGTGGGCGAGGCCCCCTACTACGCGATCTTGCGGGACGCGAGGGAACGGGCGCACCAAGTCGGGGCCAAGAACGTCGAGGAGAAGTC
Source organism: Mycobacterium sp. MUNTM1 (assembly GCF_054660795.1). Classification (NCBI taxonomy): domain Bacteria; kingdom Bacillati; phylum Actinomycetota; class Actinomycetes; order Mycobacteriales; family Mycobacteriaceae; genus Mycobacterium; species Mycobacterium sp. MUNTM1. The sequence continues at coordinate 61,083 of NZ_BAAGDE010000037.1, read as the reverse complement.
GATCGTCGGCGCCCCCATCAACGTGCTGGTGCAGCTTGCGGAGGAGGCCGATGCCGACCTCCTGGTCGTCGGCAACGTCGGACTCAACAGCGTCGCAGGCCGACTGCTGGGATCGGTTCCCTCCGCGGTATCCCGCAGGGCCAAGACCGACGTGCTGATCGTCCACACGACGGACGCCTGAGCCCCGTCGAGAATCCGGTGGGTCAGCAAATGTTTGCTGATTATCAATCGTTACGGCTGGGTAATCATGTGACGTGCGTCTCACTTCCGCCGCTGCGAGCGGCATTGCCATCGCCGTCGTGTTCAGCGCCCCGGCGACGCTGATGATCGCGTCCGCTCACGCCGACTTCAGTGGTTACCGCCGCTGCGTGGGAAAGATGACGGAATCTGTGGCGGGACATGACCCGCAAAACCTGCAGCTGGTCGGCGTCATCGAGCAGGATCTCGATTCTGGAGTTTCCCCCGCCGCCGAGGCTCAGCGGGTATCCGGGATGGGATTCGACCCGCCCTTCGCCAAGGGCATCGTTCAGTGCGTGATTGAAGAACACCCGTAGCAGCATCCAAGCGACCGGTCGAGCCCCTCGTATGTCGGCCGGGCGTGGTGCACAACGTCATCCGTGAGCGGCGTCCGCCGCGGCGATCAACGCCTGGGCTAGCTTCCGGGCTTCGGCCGGCGCGATGATCGGGGTATCGGGACAGTCGATGACGACCTGGCACTCGGCGTGCCCGTCGACGTATTGCCGCCCGATGACGGACACCACGATGTCGGTCTGTGGCCCGTGGCCGGCGTGATTGATGCTCCATTCCGGGCCGTCGAACACCCTGAACGCTGCCTCGACGTTGTCCCATTCGTCGACCATGGTCGCCCCGGTCGGCGGTGCAAGGTTGGATTTCATGGCTAGATCGTTTCCGCGATCCCGGTCGCGGGCACGAGTAGTCGACTACTTCACTTGTTCGAATCCGGCTCGACTGGCGGCTTCTTCAGATCGTCCCTCGTTATGGGAGGCCACGGAGTCGTTGGAGAGTTCATCGCCCTGTCAACTGATTCGTGACGTCGTACCACGTGCCGTCGTGCCAGCGGGGTAGGGTCGTAGCTGCTCCAGAAGAACAGGTGCGGTTTTGCAGGCGGTGCAATGCAGCTGAAATGGCTTAACGTTGCCGAGCTGATCGCCAAGGCCGGTGGTGATCCCTGGGCGATCAACCAGAGCTTGCAGGCCGGGAGTCCGGCGCAGATTTCGAGCTTGGGCGAGGCCTTCCATGGTGCGGGCCGACACACCGCCGAGGCGGACCACACGTTTGAGCAAGCCCGGCGGCGGTTCGACGCGGCCTGGAACCACCAGAACGGCGACCACCCGATCAACGACTCCGCTGAAGTGCAGCGAGTCATCAAATCGCTTGGTGCGCAGTCCGAGCAGTTACCCAAAATCGGCGCCGACTTGGAGAACATCGCCGCCGCCTTGGCTGAGGCGCAAAGAGCCGGGGCACGTCGAATCTCCACGTTGGAACACGAGCTGCAGGGGATCGACAACATCATCGACGCGGCCGAGAACGATCTGCAGCATGGCCGCCCCAACGAAAAGGAGCGGGCCTTTCTTGAGAAGTTGATTGATGACGCCAAAGCCGATGCCGCCGACGACACCAGGGATGCTCTTCACGATCTGCAGTCAATCCGTGACGGCTACTCGGCCACGCTGCAGAACTGTCTGGGCAATCTGCGCACTGACGGCTACGACCCGAGCATTCTGCAGCCGGTCGACGCGGACAATCAGATCCCCCCGCCGAGCGCAAATCCCGATGATGTAAATCGCTGGTGGACGTCACTGACCCCACAGCAGCGACAGCGATTCATGGCCGAGCATCCCGACCAGATCGGCAACCTCAACGGCGTCCCCATTCTGGCCCGCAATGACGCCAATCTCACGGTGATGAACCAAGACCTCGACCGTGTACGCGGTATCGCCAGCCGCAACGGTGTCTCGGTGGACGACGTGCTTCGCGACCCCGCGAAATTCGGTCTGTCGGCCACGGACGTCACCCGCTACCAGAATGCCAACGAGACCAAGCTGGGCCTCGACCACGACGCAGGAGACCCGCTGCACCCGAACCCGGTCTACCTATTCGCTTATGACCCAACGGCATTCAACGGCAAGGGCCGTGCCGCAATCGCGATCGGAAACCCGGACACCGCGAAGAACACCGCAGTGATCGTGCCGGGCACCAGCAGCAGCGTCAAAGGGGGCTGGTTACACGACGGCCACAACGACGCGATCAATCTGTTCGAACAGGCCAACGCCGCCGACCCCCATAACCCGACGGCGGTCATCGCGTGGATGGGCTACGACGCCCCCAACGGATTCGACGACGTGGTGCGCATCTCCACCCCCGAACTGGCCCGCACAGGCAGTGCGGCGCTGGCGCAGGACGTCAACGGCCTTTGGTCGACACACCTCGGGGCAGGCCAGCATGTCACCGTGCTGGGCCACTCCTATGGTTCGACCACCGTGGCGGACGCTTTTGCCATGCACAACATGCACGCCAATGACGCTGTGCTGCTGGGCTGTCCGGGAACCGACCGTGCAACCAGCGCCGCTAGTTTTCACCTGGATGGCGGACACGTGTTCGTGGGAGACGCCTCTACCGATCCGGTCGGCATGCTCGGTCACCTGGACGGCGCGAGCAAGCAAATATTCGGTCCCAACTTCTTCGGAAACAACCCCAGCCTTGGGGGAGACCCTGCCGTCGACGGGTTTGGATCGGTCCGATTCCGCGCCGAAGTGCCTGGCTCCGATGGCATCAACCCGCACGACCACTCCTACTACTACCATCGCGGCAGCGAGGCCTTGTACGGCATGGCCGACATCGTCTCCGGCCACGGCGACCGGTTACAAGCCGACGGCATGACCGCCGAACACCGCCATTCGCTAGGCGGCGTGCAAGTCAGGATTCCGGGGCTACCGCCGGTCACCATCGGTCCACACACGCCGGCCGTCGTTGACCCCGAGTGGGAGCGGTCGCCAGGATCTGTCACCGACAACCATATTTTCGATGCCCAACATCACCATTAAGGAACAACGCGTGCCGTCGCGCCAAGTACTGCTCACTTCGCTAATGGTCGTCGCCATGTTGTTAGGAGGATGCGCACCAGTGCTACACAAACCACACGCCGCCGGATCGACTAACCCGTATGAAGACACAGCCCACCCCATGAGCGACGATCAGACGAAGGCTCAGGTGATCGAGCCGGCCAAACAAATCGTCACCGCCGCCAAGTTGGAGGGAGTCAGCGGGGCGTTCTCGTTCGCCTCCTGCAATGACCAAGGCGACCCTCCATTTCAGGGCACCGTCACACTGAGCTTCCTAATCCATGGGGACCCCGACGCGTATTTCCAGCAAGTACGGGCAGCGATGGTCGCGCACGGCTGGAACGACGGGGCGCCATCCGGGCAGCACTACCACGGCGCATCGCTCAACAAAGATGGCGTAGCCGCCAGCATCAGTTTCATGCCGTCCGACCACAGTTACGGGCAGATCATCCTCGATGGCCAATGCCGAAACATGGGCAACCACAAGGGCGAAGGCCAATGGAGCAACATCAACGACCAGTTGGTCGCGCCATAGAGTCCCGTTTGTATACAGCACGCGCGTTCGCGGGCCGGCGATCCTCATCTGCGGCATACTGCTCGACTTGCTCGCGACCTTTGCGTGGCTTCACATGCCGCAGCCTCCGTCCGGCGTTAGCGTTCAATCCACGAAGGCGTAGCTCATCCCGGCTTGCGGGACTCGCAGGCGATCCCGTTGTGGTCTTTGTCCAGCGCAGGTCGGTAGGCCGGGTCATCGGCGGGAATGTTCCAGCGGCCGTCGGCGTGCGCCTCGGCGCAGTTCTTGTAGTAGACCCCTGGCTGGCTCGGAGCGGTGGTCGAGAACCGCGTGGTCGGGTAGGTGGTCCGCGGGGTCGACGGAGCTTGCTTCGCCAGCTCGACAATTACGATCACCACACACACCACGGTGACCGCGATCAACAACCCGGCGACGATGTGCGCCAGTCTGCCGCGCGCCGCCTCGCTCAGGGTCAGTCGCCGAAGGAGCTGACGGGGGCTGGGCACACCGCATCGTCACTTCGCCGCCCTCACCGCCGCGGCGTTTTGCGTTGACTTCGCAGGAACCTCTTAATTTCGCGCCCGCTGGGGCTCGCGTTGGTACTCGGCTGGTTTGCCGGTCATGGCCGCTGTGGCCGGCGTAGCCAGGTGCCGTCGGGCTGCTCGACGAACTTCAGTGCCCCCGGCGTTGCCGCAGCATCATCGCAGGCCTTTACTTTGTGGCGAGCTGCCCTAAAGCTCTCGTGACTGCCGCCGTCGTCGTGCGGGGAGTTGGGTGTGTACAGAGCTGTATCCATGCGGCCGGTGAAAAGCAATGCAGCACAAGAGGATTAGGCAATATACAACTTATGCCCAATGCCCAATGCCTAATAGTGTGTATCTAACGAAATCGCGCATTTCCGAGCCGGGGCAACGCTACGGTCTCCGTCATGGCAGATGACTTGGCTGCAGCGATACAGCGGCAGATCAAGGACAGGTTCCCCAGGGGCTCCAAGGCAGCCACCGGGGTCAGCGAGGACGGCGCAATAACAAGCGGTCAAGAGACCAGTTTCGTGAGACGGGTTTCGACTGCCCTGACGACACGGAGCGCGGCATCGTCCCGCACGCTTGGGAATAAGGCAGCTAGCCGCAGGCTTCGGGGGTTACTTGCCCGGGGTAGCCACCACGACTGCCGTGGGCAGTGCACCGGGTGCCAGCGCAGACCCGACGAATTTGACCTGTGCGGACGTCGGCGGGGTGTTTGTTGCGCACGGCATCGACGGGCGCGGTGATTGTGAACCGGCAGACGCGCGCCCGAAGTGCCATGTGCCGCCGGCCGAGCAGGACGGCAACTACGTTGCGAACTTCATCATGTCGCCGCCGTTCCCAGGGGGCACGCTTCAATATCCCTCGATGGTGCCGATGATGATCAACGGGGCCACCAATAAGGACTGCTGGAAGCTGCCGCCTGGCTGATCGCCCGCTGGGCGAAGCCCTCCGCGCCGACGTGCTGCTGGAAATCGCCAAAACCGCTGAGCGAGAGTCCACGGGGAGTCCACGAAATTCGTGTATTGATTCAAAAACCGCCCCTGAACTGCTGGAACTCTGGTGCGCGATACTGGGATTGAACCAGTGACCTCTTCCGTGTCAGGGAAGCGCTCTCCCGCTGAGCTAATCGCGCCGGGAAACCAAAAGCTGGAGGTGGAGACGGGAATCGAACCCGTGTGCACGGCTTTGCAGGCCGTTGCCTCACCACTCGGCCACTCCACCGTTGGGGTCCACGCCACTTGCACCTTCGAGCGGATGACGGGATTCGAACCCGCGACCCTCACCTTGGCAAGGTGATGCGCTACCAACTGCGCTACATCCGCGCGCCTCGGACGAGATCGTCGCCCGGTGCGAAGCACGACGATAGTCCACGTGAGCGGGCACATACAAATTTCTTGGTACGAGCCGTGTCGAGGCTATCGCGATGACGTCCCACACGACGCGGCCGGTATTGTCGGGGGCTGGCGCGTGCTAGTCTTCGACGTCGTTCGCCATCTCGGCGCCGGTCCCGTGGCTCAGTGGGAGAGCGTCCGCTTCACACGCGGAAGGTCGCTGGTTCGATCCCAGCCGGGACCACAGGTAGCAGCGGTATTGCCGATCTCCGTGCAATACGTGTGCGGCAGCCCGGTCGCCTAGCTTCTCCAGCTGGCGGGGCTGCTGCGCTCTTAGCCAGCCTTCAAGTCGCGTGTCGACCAGCCGCGTCTTATCGTTGGTCATGAAATTCAGCAGGGGACTGCTGACCACGGTCCTCGCCGCAGCTGCGATGGGGGCCGGCATCGCTTCGGCACCGCCGGCTTCTGCAGCGTGCTTGGCGATCGATCAGGAAAACACCTATTGCGATGACCCGGTAGCGCCAGACGGGACCTGGCGCCGATGCCACCAAAGGTCCCTCATCGTGTACCAGGGCGGCTGGGTGTGGAAGCGGATGCCGCCGACCAATTCTTGTTACCGGGTCGATCCGTCGCAGCCGTGGGCGCCGACGCCTGCCGGACAGCCACAGTTCCACATCGACGATTAAGGCTCGTCGGTTTTGCTGACCATGCCGATTTAGTAGGCATGGGATTTCGGTTGGGCTGCATGCACTTTCAGTGGACATGGCCAATCTCGGACGGTTATCTCAGAGGCACGCGTAACAAGACCGGTACAGCTCCGCAGACAGATCGGGCGGAAATGCTCGATGAGCTTGCGCATGGGTGGATATCGTGCGAGCTGACGCCCTATCGGGCAATCGCATTCCGGCTGGTTCGATCCCGGCCGGAGCCTCACACGCGGTGCGTCACGAATCGGAACGCGACACCCGACCACGGCCCCGCGAACCGCCCACTGAACGACGGTGCCCTTGCCGGATCGCGTCCACTAAGCCACGATGAACTGCATGAGTAAGGTAACCCTAACTACGGAGCTGCCGATCCCGGTCGAGACGGCCTCCGCCCTGGCGCGCAAGCCCGAGCTGATGAAGCACGTCCTCAGCCCGGTGCTGCGCGCCTACCGCGTCGAGGTCCCCGAGCGCATCGAGGTCGGCACCCAGGGATCGGCGCGGCTCTGGTGGTTCGGCGTGATCCCGGGCTGGACGCATCACCTCACCATCAAGCGACTCGACCCGACGGAGATCTACACCAACGAGCATGGCGGACCCGTCCGCACCTGGAATCACCGCCTGACGTTCGAACCCATCGACGACCGCAGCTGCCGCTACACCGACGAGATCGAGACCGACGACGGTCTGCACGGGTTGTTGACCCGAGCCTTCGTCCGGGCCATGTTCTGGCATCGTCATAGGCGATGGCGCAAGCTCGCGCAGATCCTGCACTGACGGCGAGGGACCCGGCCACCGCGGATACCGTAAGAGCTACAGTAGCGGCGTTGCGGCGCGCGCATCCGTGGCGACGCCGCCTGGAGAGGAGTCTCGTGCCGCCGACACCGCAGAACAGCCCCCGTCCGCCCGAAGGCGATTGGCTGGGCACGCCCTACCTGCGCTTCGAGCGGCAGGGGCCGATCGCCGTCTGCACCATCGACCGGCCGGAGGCGCGTAACGCCCTGAGCCCCGCGATGTACTTCGGGATCCGTTATGCGGTGGGGCGTCTCAACGAGGACAAGGACCTGGCCGGGCTGGTGCTCACCGGGACCGGCGACGTCTTCGCCCCCGGTGGCGACATGGGCGGCGGGGGAGGCGAGGACAACTGGATCACCTTCGGCTCGGCGCTGGGGATGGACGTGACGCCGTTCGACGCGGTGCGCACCTCGGGCAAGCCGATCGTGTCCGCGGTCAACGGGCTCTGCCAGGGCGGCGGTTTCCAGATCGCGCTGTGCAGCGATCTGTCGGTGGTGAGCGATCGGGCGACCTTCCGGGTGCCCGAGCTTTTTCGCGGCTATGCCGACACCTACTACAGCCAGATGCTCACCCGGCTCATCGGGCCGGTGCGCACCCGCGACCTGATGTTCACCGGACGGGTGCTCACCGCGGTCGAGGCCCTCGACTGGGGCCTGGTCACCCGCGTGGTGCCGCACGAGGGTCTACTGGACGCGGCGAAAGACGTTCTCGCGCAATGCTGTCGAACCGCCCCGCGCGCCCGCGGCGTCATCAAGTCCAGCATCGACAGCTACCTGGGCCTCTATGATCGCATCGGCATGACCGCCAGCCTGTCCGACGCCGAGGCCATCGAAGGCTTCCGCTCGTTCAAGGAACGCCGCTCACCGGACTGGGTGCACCCGCAACTGCGCGTCGAGGGACGGCTATAAGTCGATCCACTCGCCGTGCGGGGCGAGCTTCAGCACGGCGGTGATCCCGGCCTGATCGAACGCCGCGACGAACTCATCGACGCCCTCGCTGAAGTGGGCCCAGCCGTCGACATGGGCCGGGATCACCGCCCTGGCGCCCAGCAGTTCGGCGGCGGCGGCCGCGCGCGCCGCGGTCAGCGTCAACGGCCGCCCGCGCTCCTTGGTGGGCACGCTCGCCGCGCCGGCGAACAGCACGGCGACGTCGACGCGACCTACCCGGTCGGCGACGTCTTTGACCGCGGCCATCGAGGCGTTGTCGCCGCTGAAATACACCCTCGGCAGCCCGGGCCCGGACAGCACGAAACCCGTCACCTCGCAGTTGACGTGCCCGCCGCCGTCGCGCTGTCCGTCGGCCGGGCCGTGCACGGCTGGAACCGCTTGCACGGTAAGCGATCCGGACCCGCCGTCGAGTTCGTGGGATTGCCAGGGCGCCAGCCCGAGCGCAGGCGGGCCCAACCGGCCGGCCGCGCCGGGGTGGGTGAGCAGCAGCGGCGCGGCCAGCGCCATGCGGCGGCCGTCGTCGTCGAAGTTGTCCGGGTGCTGATCGTGGCTGACCAACACCGCATCCACCGTCCCGAGCGCTTCGGCGCTCACCGCGGGGCCGGTGAGCTTGGTCAGGTAGTCGTGCACGCCCGGCGGATCGAAAGTCGGGTCCATCACGATTCGGCGGCCCGCGATGTCCACCACGGTCGTCGGGCCGCCCAGCACGCTGATCGCGCAATCGCGGCGCGCCGCGTCCACGCGAGTGCTCATATGCCGCGCGCCCGGTCGCGCCAAAACGGTTCGCGGAGCTGAGTTTTCAATATCTTTCCGCTGGCGTTGCGGGGCAGTTCGGCTACGAAGTCGACGGTGCGCGGGCATTTGAAGCCTGCCAGGTGCTGTCGGCAGAACTCGATGACGTCTTTCGCGTCGGCCTCGCCATCGGTTACCACGATCGCCTTGACGGATTCGCCCCAGAAGTCGTCGGGCACCCCGATCACGGCCGCGTCCTCGATGGCGGGATGCTCGATGAGCACGCTTTCCACCTCAGGGCCGTACACGTTCTCGCCGCCGGTGATGATCATGTCCTTGATGCGGTCTTCGATGTAGACGTAGCCGTCGGCGTCCAGGCGCCCGATGTCCCCGGTGCGCACCCAGTCGTCGGCGGTGATCGTCTCGGCCGTCGCGTCCGGGCGGTTGAGGTAGCCGGTCATGTTCTGGTTGCTGCGCACCCACACCTCGCCGGATACACCGTGCGGCAACGGAATTGTGGTCTCGGGGTCGACGACGCGGATCTCGCAGCCCAGCACCGCCCTTCCGGCCGCCAGCTGCAGTTCGGGCCGTGCCGCATCGCGGTGATCGTCGTCGGACAGCGCGGTGACCGCGCCGCACAATTCCGTCTGCCCGTACACCTGCACGAATTTCGTGTCGGGCCACGTGGCCAGCGCCCGGTGCAGTAACGGCAGCGGCATCGGTGCGGCGCCGTAGACGATGTAGCGCAACCCGGCGAGCGCGGCGGTCGCCGCCTGACCCGCCTCCAGAAACCGCGCGATCACCGGCGGGACGAAGAACGCGTGGGTGGCGCCCGCGCGCACCGCGCCGATCAGCGCCGCGGCGTCGGGCTCGCGGGTCATGAATGTCGGGGCCCCGGAACGGATCCCGAACAGGGCGTAGCCGATTCCGCCGACATGGAACAACGGCATGGCGACCAGATTCGCGTCGCCGTCGGCGAAGGGAAACGCCGGAGCCAGGTTCGACGCGTGATTGACCAGCGCGCGCTGGCTCAGCAGCACGCCCTTGGGGCGGCCGGTGGTGCCGGAGCTGTAGATCACCAGCGCGGTCTCATTCTCGTCGACACCCGGGTCGGGCTGCGTCGGCGCCGCCGCGGCGAGCAGCGATTCGTACTCGTCGCCGATCTCGACGATGCGTTCCACGCCCGGTGCCCGCTCGGCCGCTGCCTGCGCCGCGGCGCGCAGCTCGGGGCCGGCCAGCAGCACGCGGGCGCCGCTGTCGGCCAGCACGTGGACGAGTTCGTCGCCGATCACCCGCCAGTTGACCACGGTGGTGACCACGCCGATGGAGGCGCCGGCGATGAGCACTTCGAGGCAGGCGGGGTGATTCTTGTCCAGGAAGGCCACGCACTGGCCCCGCTCGAGACCGGCGTGGCGCAGCGCCCCGGCCGCGCGGCGAATCCGCGAGCTCCACTCCGCCCAGGACCACTGGCTCTCGCCGAAGCGGATAGCGATCGCGTCGGGGCGCTGCCGTGCGTGTCGTTCCACGATGCCGGCGAGCGTCTCCGCCGTGCTGGTCGTCGTGTCGGCTGCTGGCATGGACCCCTCCGCGTTCGGTGTGTTCCAGTTTTTAATACGCGGTCGGTCCCGCGCACGCGACTCCGACCCTGGCCTGCGCAGGTCGCTAGCGCCTCACTCCATGGACCCGATCATCATTCCGCCGTCCGCGGCGGCCTGGGTGGTCGCGCTGCTGTCCTGGCGGAAGTCGATGAACGCCGATCGGCCGTTCGACGTGTTCAGCAGCTCGGTGAAGGTGCCGATCACCGGGATCGCGCCCTGCGGGTGCACCACTGTCGCGGTGTAGTTGACGGAGGCCTGCTGCTGAAAATTGGCGCCGGGCAGCGGCTCGTTGTCGGGTGGATTCAGCCGGTTCACATCGGTCAAGATGGCCGAGGCGCCGCTGGTGAATTGGTCGATGTCGCCCTGCAGGAGCCCGGCGGCATCCGTGCCGCCTGCGGGCTTGACCGTGATCCGCAGCTGTGCGCTGGTGTCGGCGTTGTTCAGCGCCACCCAGTTGGGGCCGCGGTGTCCGACCGTCCAGCCGGGCGCGGGCGTGATCGAGACGCCCTGCGCGATGGCGATCGCGTCGTCGGACGCCAGCGTTATCGCGGCGGTGCGTTCGGCCCGGTTGGCCGAGCAGGTCAGGACGACCACGACGGTCGCGGCGGCCGCGCTCACCACCCCGACGCGCCATCCGGCCCGAAGGGAAGATGTCTGGGGCTGGGTTGCTGACATCGTTGTTCCTATCGCCGTCGGGGGCTGCGAAATTCGCCCGTGGGCATATCGTCCTCCGCCGGCGGCGGCAATGTCCAAGATGGGGTTGCCATGGCTTGATACGGCCCGCCTATCGAGTCGCCGGGTGAATTGTAAAGCCCACGGCGAGAACAAATTTGCCGTCAAATCCGATATTCGCGAACCGGCCGCGTCGCGGTGTGTCACCATGACTGAGCCGACCGGCCCGACGACCCCAGACAAGGATCCGACATGGTCAACCCCGAGCGTGCCCGTTCCCGCACCTTTGTCGTGACCGGCGCCGCGTCGGGGATCGGGCTGGCCACCGCGCGGCGGCTCTTGGCCGAGGGCGGCACCGTGGTCGGGGCCGACCTGGCCGCCCCACCCGACGACCTGGGCCCGCAGTTCAGGTTCGTGTCCGCCGACGTGACCGACGAGGCCGCGATCGACGCGGTGCTGGCCGCGGTGCCGGGCCGCCTCGACGGCCTCTTCCACGCCGCCGGTGTCGCCGGCGGAGGCCCGGTGCACCTGCTCGACCGCGCCGAATGGGACCGCGTGATCGGGATCAACCTCACCGGCACCTTCCTGGTGGCCAAGGCGGCCCTGGCCAGAATGATCGAACAACCACGGGCCGACGGCGAACGGGGCTCGATCGTGACGGTCGCCAGCGTCGAGGGGCTCGAGGGCACCGCGGGCGGCAGCTCGTACAACGCGGCCAAGGGCGGCGTCGTGCTGCTCACCAAGAACATCGCGCTCGACTACGGGCCCAGCGGGATCCGGGCCAATGTCATCTGCCCGGGGTTCATCGAAACGCCCATGGCGCACAGCGTCTTCAGCATCCCCGGGATGGAGGGCCCGCTATCCTCCATCACCAAGGAGCACGCCCTGCAGCGGCTGGGGCGGCCCGAAGAGATCGCGGCCATGGCCGCCTTCCTGCTGTCTCCCGACGCCTCGTTCGTCAGCGGCCAGGCCCTCGCCGTCGACGGCGGCTACACCGCCGGTCGCGATCACGGTGTCGTCGAACTCTTCGGCTTTCCCAGGTGAGCCGACTAGGATTCGTCCATGAGCGGTGGACTTACCCCTGACCAGGCGATCGAGGCGATCCGGGGCGCCGGGGGAGCACGGCCCGGCTGCCGCGCATTGCACGCCAAAGGCACCCTGTATCGGGGTACGTTCACCGCGACCCCCGACGCGCTCATGCTTTCGCGCGCACCGCATCTCGATGGCTCGACCGTTCCGGCGCTGATTCGCTTCTCGAACGGCTCGGGCAACCCCGAGCAGCGCGACGGCGCGTCCGGTGTGCGGGGAATGGCGGTCAAGTTCACCCTGCCCGACGGCTCCACCACCGATGTCTCGACGCAGACCGCCCGCCTGTTCGTCTCCAGCACGCCGGACGGCTTCATCGATCTGCTCAAGGCGATGCGGCCCGGCCTCACCACACCGCTGCGCCTGGCCAAACACCTGCTCTTCCATCCGGGGCTGCTCGGCGCGCTGCCCCTCCTGCGCGAGGCCAGCCGCGTCCCGGCCAGCTACGCCACCACCGAATACCACGGCCTGCACGCGTTCCGCTGGATCGCCGCCGACGGCAGCGCCAGATTCGTTCGCTACCACCTGGTTCCGACCGCACCCGAGGAATACCTGTCGGGATCGGATGCCGGCGGCAAGGATCCGGACTTCCTCACCGACGAACTGAAGCAGCGGCTGGACGACGGACCGGTGCGGTTCGACTTCCGGGTGCAGATCGCCGGGCCGACCGATTCGACGGTGGACCCGTCGGCGGCCTGGCAGAGCACGCAGATCGTCACCGTCGGCACGCTGACGATCACCGGCCTGGACACCGAACGCGAGCACGGCGGCGACATCGTGGTGTTCGACCCGATGCGCGTCACCGACGGCATTGAGCCCTCCGACGATCCGGTCCTGCACTTCCGGACACTGGCGTACTCCGCCTCGGTCAAGCTGCGCACCGGCGTGGACCGCGGCGCCGAAGCTCCACCCGCCTGACCGGTCCGGGGCGACGGTCGCCGCGCGCCGAAATCGGCGGCAGGCTAAGGTTTTTCTTCGGTGTCGCCATTTCAGATGTTCCTCATATGCCTGGCCGGGCTGGGTGCCGGTGCGATCAACGCGCTGGTCGGGTCCGGCACCCTGATCACCTTCCCAACCCTGGTGGCGCTCGGCTATCCGCCGGTGACGGCCACCATGTCGAACGCGACGGGCCTGGTCGCCGGGAGTGTGTCGGGCACCTGGGGCTATCGCGCCGAGCTGCGCGGTCAGTGGGATCGGCTGCGGTGGCAGCTCCCGGCGTCGCTGGCCGGTGCGGTGGTGGGCGCCTACCTGCTGTTGCATCTGCCCGAGAAGGTCTTCGCCGAGATCGTGCCGGTGCTGTTGGTGCTGGCGCTGGTGCTGGTGGTGATCGGGCCGCGCATCCAGGCGTGGACGGCCCGGCGGGCCCAGCAGGCGGGACGCTCACCTGAGCACGTCAGCCCGCGCCGGATGGCGACGCTGGTGTTCGGCACCTTCGCCGTCGGCGTATACGGCGGCTATTTCACCGCGGCACAAGGCATCCTGCTGGTCGGCCTGATGGGGGCGCTGTTGCCGGAGTCGGTGCAGCGCATGAACGCGGCCAAGAACCTGCTGGCGCTGGTGGTGAATGTGGTTGCCGCCGTTGCCTATACGTCGGTGGCATTCGACCGGATCAGTTGGCCGGCGGCCGGCCTGATCGCGGCGGGCTCACTGGTTGGGGGGCTGCTTGGGGCGCGGTACGGACGTCGGCTGTCGGGCAATGCGTTGCGCGCGGTGATCGTCGTCGTGGGTTTGATCGGTCTGTATCGCCTGCTCGCGGTGGCCTGACCCGTCGGGACGCGCCTCAACTCAGCGTGGCAGCGGCGGCTTCGGTGATGACGTCCATCACCTCGCCGCGCTTACGCCACGCGCGCAGCTGACGCATCGCCCCGTTGCCGTCGGAGATGACACGGTCGAGCTCGTGGCGGACGCGGTCGTATTCGCCCAGCGATTCCAGCGCGGGGCGCACCCGCCGCACCAGCGCCCCCAATTGCTCACCCGCCGGCACCGCGCCGCGGCCGTGGATCAAATCCAGTGTGCGGCCAGATAATCCGTCGTGGGCGGCCTTCCAGTACGCCGCGCGCAGCGCACCGGGCGGCAGCCGCCTCGCGTCATCGGGCGAGTCGAGCGCGGTCATCACCGCCGCCCGGATCAGGGTGGCGAGCAACACGGTCTCGGCGACGGTGGCCGGCACGTCGGCCACCCGAACCTCGACCGTCGGGAAGTCCGCGGAAGGGCGTACGTCCCAATAGATCATGTCCTTGTCCAGGATCACCCCGGTGTCGACCAGTCGGCGCACCGCGTCGTCGTACTCGTCGGGTGAGGCGAAAAATGGCGGCGCCCCGGCGGCGGGCCAGCGCCGCCACAGCACGCTGCGCCAGCTGGCGTACCCGCTGTCCGCGTTGCGGTACACCCGCGAATTCGCCGACAGCGCAAGCAAAGACGGCAGCCACGGCCGCAACCAATTGCTGACGTGGATGGCCGCGGCGCGATCGGGCACCTGCACGTGCACGTGGCATCCGCAGATGCCTTGTTCGTGGGCGATCATTCCGAACTCGTCGCCGATCCTGCGGTAGCGCGGGGTGTCGGTGACGGGGAACTCGTGCGGGGTGGTCGGCGGAAGCCCGCAGGCCAGCAGCTGAACGCCGGCGGCCTCGGCGGCCTGCACCGCGGTGCGCCGCAGCCGGCTCAGCTCCTCGCTGAGCTCGGCGCTGGTCGAAGCCACGCTCGAGGTGGTTTCCACCTGACAACTGCTCAATTCGAGCTGCAGCTCGACGCCGCGCCGCTTGGCTTCGGCGGCCACGGCAGCGTTGTGCGGGGCGGGCGCACCGGTCTGCGGGTCGACAAGGAGGAATTCTTCCTCGGCGCCAACGGTGGGATGGTCGCCCATGAGCCGATTACGGCCCCGAGGATCTACCAGCGGGCGGCCGCCGACAGCGCGGAGTCGACGGTCGGGTAGATCGGCAACACGTTGCCCAGTCCGCACGCGTCGACGATGCGCTCGACGATCGGCTCGCGGCTCACCAGTCGCAGGTCGATGTCGCGTTCCCGGCAGCCCTTGGCCTCGTCGGCCAGCACCGCGAAGGCGCAGCAGCCCATGAAGTCGAGCCCGGTGACGTCGACGACGAAGAAGCCGGGCGTGGTGACTCCGCTGGCCGACTCGCGCACCAGGTGGCGCCAGGTGTCCTCGTTGCAGGCGTCGATCTCGCCCCCGGCGTAGATCACCACCGACGGGCCGCTGCGGTCCGCGGTCGCCCGCAGCGTGGAGTGCGGGTCGCCCAGCTCGTAGACAAGTTTGGTGCTCAGCGTCAGATGACTGGTGGGCATCGCTTCAATGATGGCGGAATTCATGGTGGACCCCCTGATCGACAAGCGCCCTGAGGCGCCCCGATGGATGCCCGTCCTAATGTCTGAAGACAGACTGTTCGCGGATGCGAATCTCTTTTCTATAACGAGACAGGGCGGTCTGTCTACCGGCGGCGGCCTAAGAGTACGTTAAGTCCTGTATGACCACTCCGGACGTCGGAGCCCCCACCGCCGCATCGCCTCGTGAACGCGTACTGGCCGCCGCATATGACCTGTTCAGCCGGCGTGGCATCCGCGCGGTGGGCACCGACGAGGTAATCGCACGGGCCGGTGTCGCCAGGGCGACGCTGTACCGCCATTTCGCAACCAAGAACGACCTGGTGCTGGCCGTGCTGGAGCGCCGCGAGGAACTCTGGACCCGCGGTTTGATCGAGGAGCAGTCGTGCCAGCGCGGCAACACCCCCGAGGAACAGTTGCTGGCGATCTTCGACGTCATGCACGACTGGTTTCAGCTCAGCGACCGCTACGAGGGTTGCTCGTTCATCAATGTGCTGCTCGAGGTGGGACCCGATCACCCGGCCGGTCGGGCGTGCATCACCCACATCGACCATGTCCGCGACATCGTGCGACGCCGCGCCGTCGCGGCGGGCTTGACCGAGGTCGAGGACTTCGCCTCGTCCTGGCACATTTTGATGAAGGGCGCGATCATTCTGGCCGCCGTCGGGGACCTGGACGCTGCGCTGCGCGCCCGCAAGATGGCCCGCGTTTTGATCGACGAACACCGGCCGCCGTTGGTGGCGGACACCGGCGAGGCCGTGTAGTCAGACGGTGTCGGGCGCGCCCGCGCCGGTCTTGCGGTAATGCTCGGCCTCCAATTCCGCGATCATCCGGGATGTGCGTTCCCGCAACAGGATTGCCGCGGTGACCCCGGCCACCACGGCGATCACCAGGCCGATCCAGGAGAAGCGTTCCAGCCAGCGCTCGGCGGCGATGCCGGCGAAGTACACCAACGCCGTCGTGCCGCCGGCCCAACAGATGGCGCCCGAGACGTTGGCCGCCAGAAACCGCGGGTAGTGCATCTTCAGCGCCCCCGCCAGCGGGCCGGCCAGGATGCGGAGCAGCGCGATGAAGCGGCCCAGGAAGACGGCGCGAACACCCCAGCGGTTGAACAACTTTTCGGCGAGCGCGATGTGGCCGGGACCGAAATGTTTCGGGAACCGTCGGCCGAGCCGGTCGAAAAGCGGCATGCCGAACCGGCGGCCGATCGCGTAGCCGATCGAATCGCCGATCACCGCGCCGAGCACCGCGGCGACGCCGACCCCGACCGGATTGACGGCCAGGTCATGGTGCGACGACATCAGCGACGCGGTGACGAGCACGATCTCACCCGGCAGGGGAATGCCCAGGCTCTCGATCCCGACCACGCCGCCGACCACCAGGTAGACCGCGAGCGGCGGAATCGAGTGCAGCAAGGGCTCCAGATTCATGCGTCAAGGATGCCTGACCGGCCGCGGATCCGTGGCTCAAGGTGTGCGCTTGAAGTCGCTCGGGGTGTCCAGCGCCTCCAGCCGCGGGCGTTTGGGTTCGCGGCCGTCGTACGACGATAGGCCGCGCAGCCGCCGCCAGATCCACGGAAAGAAGCTTTCCTGCGTCCAGCGCAACTGCTCGAACGTGCCCGCCGCGAAGGAACGCTGCGTGGGGTTGAGGCCGCCACGCGCCCAATCATGGTTGCTGTCAGGCAAATCGAGGGCTTCGGCGGCTGCGGCGGCGAACAGCATGTGGCCCTTGGTGGATGCGTGCACCCGATCGATGGCCCAGGTGTCCAACTCGCGCATCGACGGCGCGTTGTACAGGTCGACCAGCCGGAACCCGTAGCGCTCGGCCGCCGCGCTGATGGCCGCGTTGATCCGGGCCAGCCGCCCCGCCACCAGCCGGCCCAGCGGCAGGAATTGGGCGACGTTCGGGAAGGTCGTCGTCACTATCGTCGCGCCCGAATCGGCCAGCGCGGTGTAGATGTGCTCGAGGTCGGCCAGGGCGGGCGCGAAGGAGCGGCCGGGCTGGATGACGTCGTTCATGCCGGCGCAGACGGTGATCAGGTCGGGCCGCATCGCCAGCGCCTGCGGAAGCTGCTCGGTGAGCACGTGGCCGATCCGCTTCCCGCGGATCGCGAGGTTGGCGTACTGCAGGCCGGGATAGAGCGAGTCGACCATCACCGCGAGACGGTCGGCGAATCCGAGCAGGCCGATGGTGTCGTCGCCGTCCCACAAGCCTTCGGTCTGGCTGTCACCGATGGCGACGTAACGGCGGTATCCAGCGTGAATAGCCCCGCTCACGATGCCGAGAATAATAGCTGTCCATCGATTCCGAGCCATGTGAACCGCGGCGTCGTTTCGCTGCGGCTGCCGACCACCCAGGGCGCGCCTCGGGCCGGCTTTGGTCTAGCGTCATGGACCATGGCGAAGCCATTGCCGGTCAAGGCAATTGGGACGTTGCAACGCGCGGATGTCGCATTCGGTGTTCTGTTCGCATCGGCGGTGTTCGTGACCGGACTGCTCTGGGCCAAGTGGCTGCCCTATATGACCAAGGCCATGAGCGCAGGGCGCACCCATCACTGGTCCGGCCGCAACATTTTGACCGTGGGTTCGGTACACGCCGGCGACAGCCCGTCGTGGCGTGCCGCCGCGACGTTCTTCCACGCGTACTGGACATCGATTTGGCCGGCGCTGGTGGTGGCGTTGCTGATCAGCGCGTCGGTGCAAGCGTTGTTGCCGCACTCATGGCTGCCGCGAGCCTTGAACCGCCGCCATCCGATCTCGAGCGGACTGGCCGGCGGCGTGGCGGGCCTGCCGTCGATGATGTGCACGTGCTGCGCCGCGCCCGTCGCCGTGACGTTGCGACGCAACGGCGTCACTTCTCCCGCGGCCGTCGCGTACTGGCTGGGCAATCCGCTGCTGAATCCGGCGGTGATCGTCTTCCTGTCGATCGTCGCCCCCTGGCAGTGGGCGCTGACCAGAGTGGTTGTCGGTCTTGCCGCGGTGCTCGGGGTCGCGGCGTCGGTGGCGCTGGTTTCTCGCGCGGATGGCGGTCCGCTTCCGGTGACTGCGGCGATCGACGCGCCCGACGCGAGTGGGCGCGTGGGGAAGGCGGACCGGTTCGTGCGAGCGCTGCTGGGCCTGTGCGTGTTCTTATTGCCCGAGTACGCAATCCTGGTTCTCCTGGTCGGTGCGTGTCGTGGCTGGCTGCTCACACTCGCTCAGCCCGCGCACCACGACCTGCTGCGGGGCCTCATTATGGTCGTGCTCGCCGCGATCGTCGGCACTCTCCTCGTGATTCCGACAGCCGGCGAAATCCCGGTTCTGCAGGGGCTGGCGCTGCTGGGGGCGTCGTCGGGAATGCTCGGTGCGCTGTTGATCACCCTTCCCGCCGTCAGCATCCCGGGCGCGGCGATGGTCGCCCGCGGCCTCGGCTGGAAGGCCGTCGCGGTCAGCGCCACGGTCGTGATGGCCGCGGGACTCGTGGGTGCGATCATGCTCAGCCTGCTCTAACCGGGGCAATTTTTCGCGGCGCCGCGAGTACCGTCATGTCATGCCGAAGAAGCGCGAGCCCGTCGCCGATTCGCTTGCGCCGCAGTATCCGATCGAGTCGGTCGACAACGCGCTCAAGCTGTTGCTGCTGTTGGGTGAACAGCCCCAGATCCGGTTGAGCGAGGCGACCCGCTATCTGGGCGTGGCGTCGTCGACCGCGCATCGCTTGCTGGCGATGCTGGCCTACCGCGGGTTCGTCCGCCAGGACCCGATGTCCAAGGCCTACCTGCCCGGTCCGTCGTTGACCGGGGTGGCGTTCGCCATCTTCGGCCGCGTCGACGTCGCGCGATCCGCCGCACCGGTCATGCGCAGCCTCAGCGAACAACTCCGCGAAACGGTGCACGTCGGCATGCTCGACGGCGCCAGCGTCCGCTTCGTCGCCGCCGTGGAGGGGCCCGCGGCGGTGCGGGTTGCGTCGCGGCTGGGCCGCGCCATGCCGGCCCACTGCACCTCGACGGGCAAGGTCATGCTGGCCCAGTTGCCGCAACCGGAACTGCGCGCGCTGCTGCCGCGCGAGCAGCTGAAGCGCATCACCTCGCATTCGATCGGTAGCCGCACCGAGTTGGAAGCCGAGCTCGCCGGCATCCGCGAGCGCGGCTATGCCACCAACCGGGAAGAGAGCGAGGAAGGGGTGGCGTCGGTCGCCGTGCCGATCCCGACCCGCGCGCCCGGCCTGCGGCTCGCGCTCAACGCCGCGGCGCCGCAGAACCGGCTGGCGGTCTCCCGATATCCGACGGTGGCCGCCGCACTTGTGGCCGCCGCCAAGGAGATTGGCGATCAGCTCGGTTAGCCTTCGGGGAGCCGGGCCACCTCGTGGCGCCAGGCCGCCTCGGCGGTGAACGCGGGCCCCAGGTCCGGCAGGTCCTCCCAGTCCGCGTCGTCGATGTCGCGCAGGGTGCCGCCGGCCGCGCGCACCCGCAACGACATCCGGGCCAGGGCGTCGAGGCTGATCGCCTGCAGCACCGCCTGCGGCACGGTGGCCGCGCCGCTGGTGATTCCGTGCCCGCGGCAGATCACCACCGGCCGGCCGCGCATCGCCGCCACCATTTCCTTGCCCAGCCGCGAATTCCGGATCAGCACAGCGCGTTCGTAGACGGGCACACCGCCGCGCGCCAGCCAGGCGCCCGGGATGTCGTGGGCACCGTAGATCGGCCGGATCGTGATGCCCGCCAGATCGGCGGCGACCACGTTCGGGGGATGTAGGTGCGCCACGGCGACGTGCCCGGGGTCGGCCAGCATGGTCTCGACGTGGATCGGCAGTTCGTTGGGAACGTGATACCCGTCGAGTTCGCCTGGGGCTCCGGGGGTTCCGTCGAATCTGATCAGCCGGATGTCCTCGGTCCTTGTGAAGGCCACGCCGGTGTCGGCCTCGCTGCGGCAGCGCACCAGCAGGCGCTCGTCGTCGACCCGCAGGCTCACGTGGCCGAGGATGCCGTCGACCAGTCCCCGGGCCGCCGCGACGCGGCAACCCTGCGCCACCAGCGCGCGCTGCCGATCCAGGTCCCTCATCGCGGTGCGCCCAACCCGGATCCGCCGTCGGGCCGGACGGTTTCGCCGGTGATCCCGCGGGACCGCTCGGACGCCAGGAACACGTAACTCCACGCGTGATCCTCGCCGGTGAGCGCGACGTGCAGGGGAGTGCGCGCGGCGACGTCTCGCGCCCGGTCCGGGCTGTCGTCCAGGCGGGTCTCGTCGAGCCCCAGGCTGGACAGGCCGCGCAGGTCGGTGTTGAGGGTGCCGCCGGGTGCCACGCCGTTGACCCGGATGTCCGGCGCCAGTTCGTGGGCCAACGCCGAGACCAGCCCACGCACCGCGAACTTCGACGACACGTAGAGCACGCCACCGCGTCCCGGATAAAACGACGACGCGGACGCGGTCAGCACGATCGAGGCGCCCCTCCCGCGTCGCAGCGCCGGCATCGCGGCCTTCGCCGACTGCAGATGGCTCAGTACGTTGGTGCGAAACATCTCGTCGAACGCATCGGAGAGCGCGTCGGCCTCGATGTCGCCCACCCCCCGGTAGAAGTCGAAGACGCCGACACAGTTGACCAGGGTGTCCAGGCCGCCGAAGGCGTCCACCGCCGCGGCGACGGCGCGGTCGTTGGCCTCCCGGGTGGTGGCGTCACCCTCGACCACGGGCACCTGCGGCAGCTGCTGGCGCAACTCGTCGCACTTGCGCGGATCACGTTCCAGCACAGCGACGTTCGCACCCTCTGCGCCGAAGGCCGTCACCACGGCACGGCCGATTCCCGAACCGGCTCCCACGACCAGCGCGCGCTTGTCCTCCAGCCAGCCGGTCACGGCGCAGCGTCGCTCTCGTCGGGCAGCAGTGGTGCACGCGAATTGCCGACCATGGCGGCAAGCGTACGGGGATTCTGCCAGGTCAATGCCTCGACCTCCAGCGCGTCCAGGGTGATCCACTGCCCGGATCGGGGCGCGCTGATCAGCAGGCGCGACCCGTTGCGGGTGTCGACGCGGCGCACCACGACCTCGGTGAATTCGTTTGCGACGCTGATCGCTTCGCCAACCGCGCCGTCGAGCAGCCGCTGCAGTTCATCGCTCACAGGAACACCGCCAGGTTCTGCATCCGTAGCACCGACTCGTCGGCGATGATTGTGCGACGGGCCAGCTTCCAGCGATCGTCGCAGCGGCGCAACACGTCCTGGCGCCCGCAGGACATCAGGGCGCTGTCGTTGACGTCGCCCCTGCTGCGGAACAGCAGTTCGGCGGATTCGACGACCAGGTGGGCCGTGTCGTCTGAGTCGTCGGGTTCAAAGGTGCGCACGTTGGTGATGAAATGCCGCAGCCGCGACGGCGGGTCCTCGGCCCACACGTGCTCGGTGCCCATCCGCGCGACCCGCTGGCTCAACGAGTATTTGTCCTCGTCGAAATGATCCATGCCGGGAGAGGTGTCGAACCCGGCGCCGCGCGCGGTCGTGACGCGCACCGGCATGGCGTAGCGGACGTCGTCGGTCAGCGTGTCCAGCCACGCCTCGTACTGCTGGGCGTCGAGCAGGTACGCCTCGTCCACCAGGAACTGCTGCGCCTGTAGGTGACGAATGTCGTTGAACGGCAACGGCTTCCTCATGCGGGCACCCCCTGCAGGTAGTCGGCCCACATGTTCAGCAGGGCGCGCTGGTTGTGCTCGTTGTAGCCGACCTGCGCGCGTCCGGGTCCGTGGAAAGCGCTGGGGGACAAGGCCTCGATGACGGGGCGGTCGTCGGCGAGCAGACCCATCCTGCTGTTGAGCAGCAGCCGTCGCGCCATGGAACCGCCCGCGGTGGTGGTCAGCGACACCCAGTTCTCCACGTCGTCCTGTTCGAACATGCCGGTGGACCCGAAGCACATCAAATAGGCCTTGTACGAGTCCCGTTTGTACTGCGCGGGAGCGGCGGAGTCCACCGCGAACCACGAGCACACCTCGGTCTCGTTCTCGCTGATCGGCTGCCACAACCGGATCGAGATGAACGGCAGCACCTGGTCTTCGCGGTCGCGCACCTTGGGCCAGTTGTGCACGAAGCTGAGGTTCGGGAAGCATGTCGCTGCCGAGATCATGAATCCGTCCTCGCCGACCACCCGCTGCTGGCGGGGCGTCCACACGTCTTTGATCCGGCCGATCATGTCGTCGGGGTAGCCGACATAGCGCATCCGCTCGTCGAAACCACCCGGCGGAAGTTTGTAGGTGGTGCCACCGCCGCGGTGCGCCCAATAGGTGGCACCGTCCTTGCGCTTCTGAGCTTTCGGTTCGCGAAACAGCCCGATGTCGACGATCGACGCATGGGTGTGCGGGGTGTGGTACATGTCGCCGGCGAAGTTCTCCGCGCCGATTTTCCAGTTCGCCTTGATCCGCCAGCGTTGCGGCCCGCGCACCTCGACCCCGGCGGCGCTTTGTTTCGTGTAGTAATCCAGATAGAACGTGAAGTCGCCCAGGAAGTCTTCCAGCGGTTCGGCTTTCGGGTCCAGGCTGATGAACATCAGGCCGTTGTAGCTCGCGAAATTCGGTGCGGGCAAAAGGGTTTGGTTCTTGGCGAATCCCCCGTCGCCGCCGTAGGCCTCCCGGTGAAACGGCAATCCGGTGAGCCGGCCGTCGTTGCGGTAGGTCCAGCCGTGATACGGGCAGCGGAAGTTGGAGGCGTTGCCCATCTCCGCGCGGCAGACCTGCATTCCGCGATGCAGGCACATATTGAACAAGGCCCGCACCGTGCCCCGCGAATCGCGGGTGAGGATGAACGAGTCGTCGAGCACCCGGCGCACCACGTAGTCGCCGTCCTGGCCGATCTCGGATTCGTGCCCCACGAACGTCCACGCCCGGCTGAACAGCCGTTGCTTCTCCAGCGCGAACAGGTCCCGGTCGTTGTAGATGTGGGCGGGGATCATCCCCCGGCGCACGTTCTCGAAGACGTCGGCCAATTCGCCGCGATGGTCTGCCATGGCCCCTCTGCAGTTTCTCTGTCTTACAGAAATAACCTCCGCTCAGTAGAATCTCGCAGTCTTAGGCGCCGGTCAATCACCTGGCAGCCGCATCGCCAGGCTTCTACAAGAATGCTTGGTGCTAATTCACAGGTTGCACGCAATTGAAAGGCGCAAGCCCGCCACTACGGTGGGTCACAACAGCCACGCCGCGCATGTGAGTGCGAGGTAAACAACGGGTAATCGTTCGGTATTGCGGCGATTAGCCGTGATTTTTTCTGATTTTGAGGAAGGACTGGTGCCATGGTGGGTCGGCCACGAGGGGGTCGATTGCAGCAGGTCGGATCGAAGGTTCTGGCCGCTATCGGGCGCCAGGAGTGGATTGATCGACCGAGTTATCGGTTCGAACACCTGCTCAGCTTCGCCTACAACAGCCTGGGCGGCGCCCGCAACACCGTCGCCAACGCCCTCAACGGGGTCTGGCTCGGTCACCCGGTGCACCCACCGCTGGCGTCGCTGACGAGCGGCGCGCTCGGGACGACGGTGGCGCTGGACGCACTCAGCATCCTGCCCGGACAGCCGGCATCGGAGGTCGTCGACGCGTCGCGATTCGCGTCGCGGGCGCTCGGGGTGGGCATCCTGGCCAGCCTCGGCTCGGCCGTCACCGGCGTCACCGACTGGCAGCACACCCACGAGGAGGACCGCCGGGTCGGTGCGGTGCACGGCCTGGTGAATGTCGCCGCCACCGCGTTGTACATGCAGTCCTGGTGGGACCGGCGCAAGGGACGCCACGGACGCGGCATCGTGCTCACCGCACTCGGCTACGGCATCACCGTGGCCGGCAGCTACCTCGGTGGCGCGCTGGTCTTCGAGTCCGGCATCGGCATCGACCAGTCCGGCCCGCGGCTGCGCACCTCCACCTGGACGCCGGTGCTGCCCGCAAGTTCGTTGAACGGCAAGCCGGTACGGGTCGAGGTCGACGGGGTGGGCCTGGTGGTCTGCCAGACCAAGCCCGGCGAGGTCGCGGCCTACGGGGAATTCTGCCCGCACCTGGCAGCCCCGATGTCCGACGGCTGGATGGACCGCGGCCGGCTGGTCTGCCCCTGGCACGGCTCATGGTTCGCCGCCGAGTCCGGGGAAGTCGTGCGTGGCCCGGCAGCAGCGCCGCTGCCGTGCTACGAGGCCCGGTTGGTCGACGGAGTGGTCGAGGTCCGCGGTGAGCAGCAGCCCGCTCCCGGCGGCGCGGTAGGAATCGCAAAAGGAGGAGCCAATTGAACGCCTATGACGTGCTCAAGGATCACCACGTCGTAATCAAGGGCCTGGGGCGCAAGGTCAGCGAGGCGCCGGTGAATTCCGAAGAGCGGCATGCGCTTTTCGATGAAATGCTGATCGAGCTCGACATCCACTTCCGCATCGAGGACGACCTGTACTACCCGGCGCTCAAGGACGCCAGCAAGCTGATCGCGGTCGCCCACGCCGAGCACCGCCAGGTGGTCGACCAGCTATCCGTGCTGCTGAGAACCCCGCAGAGCGCGCCGGGCTACGAGGACGAGTGGAACTCCTTCAAGACCGTGCTGGAGGCGCACGCCGACGAAGAGGAGCGCGACATGATTCCCGCTCCGCCGGAGGTGAAGATCACCGACGCGGAGCTCGAGGAGCTGGGTAACAAGATGGCCGCCCGGATGGAGCAGTACCGCGGGTCGGCCGCCTACAAGATGCGCACCAAGGGACGCGCGGCGCTGGTGCGCTCTCTCTAAACCGACGACACCGCTCGCTTGCGGGATTCGGTGGACCACCGGGAGTAGCCTCACGGCACATGAGCCCCGAGTGTGTCGCCTCTCAGGGTGACATCACGGCGGAGATCGCCCGCATCGCAGCGCGATACCAGGGCGGGGCCGCTGCGGAACATGCGCAGCCGCGGCTCGACTACCCGCCGTACCGCAGCACGATCCTGCGGCATCCGAAGCAACCGCTGGTCGTTGTCGATCCCGAGGGCGTCGAACGCTGGGCGCCGTGCTTCGGTCACCAGGACGTCGACCCGCTCGACGCCGACCTGACGGCCGGCCATTCGGGCGAGCCGATCGGGGAGCGGGTCGTGGTGACCGGGCGCGTCGTCGACGAATCCGGCCGGCCGGTGCCGGGCCAACTGGTGGAGATCTGGCAAGCCAACGCGGGCGGGCGCTATCGCCACCAGCGCGACCAGCACCACGCGCCGCTCGACCCGAACTTCACCGGCGCGGGACGCTGTCTGACCGGGCCGGACGGCACCTACCGCTTCCTGACCATCAAGCCCGGCCCCTACCCGTGGCGCAACCACCACAACGCGTGGCGCCCGGCGCACATCCATTTCTCGGTCTTCGGGACGGCTTTCATCCAGCGCCTGGTCACCCAGATGTACTTCCCGGGTGACCCGATGTTCGAGCTGGACCCGATCTTCCAGTCGATCCTCGACCCCGCCGCGCGGCAACGGCTGATCGCCCGCTACGACCACGACGTCACCGAGCCGGAGTACGCGACCGGGTACCGGTGGGACATCGTGTTGGCCGGTGCCGCACGAACCCCGACCGAGGCCGCGGATGACTGAATCAGCTTGCACGCCAGGGCAAACCGTCGGCCCCTTCCTCGACCTGGGATTGCCGTATCCCGGTGACAACCAACTGGTCGACGACGGCCATCCGCGGGCCATCCGGCTGCACGGGGCGGTGTACGACGGCGCCGGCGCCGCGGTTCCGGATGCACTGGTGGAGCTGTGGCAACCCGACGGTGCGGGATGCGTGCCGCGGCAAGAAGGTTCGCTGCGCCGCGATCACACGGTATTCACCGGCTGGGGGCGCTGCGCGACCGACGCCGGAGGCAACTACTCCTTCACCACCCTGGCGCCTGGCTCCGCGACCGCCGGGCGTCCGCCGTTCTTTGCGCTCACGGTGTTCGCCCGGGGGCTGCTGAACCGGCTCTTCACCCGCGCCTACCTGCCCGGCGCCGAGTCGCACGCCGACCCGCTGCTGGCGGCGGTCGACGCCGCGCGCCGGTCCACATTGTTCTGCGTCGCCGAAAATGGCGGCGCCGCTTACAGTTTCGACATCCACCTGCAGGGACCGGCCGAGACCGTGTTCCTCGCATACTCCGAAGGCACGCAATGAGCAACCTGTTGTGGCCGGGAGACCATCGCGCCGGCGAGCACATGACCGATGGGTCTCTGCTGGGATCGATGATCGCGGTGGAATGCGCGTGGCTGGACGCGCTGGCGGCCGCCGGTCTCGCGCCCGCCCGGTGCGCCGAATCGGATCTATGGAATCTGGTCGCGCACAACGACTGTGGGTCGCTCGCGGTCACCGCCGAGGATGGCGGCAACCCGGTGATCCCCCTGGTCACGATGCTGCGGCAGCGGGCCGAACCGGGCACCGCGCCCTGGATCCACCGCGGGCTGACCAGCCAGGACGTCCTGGACACCAGCCTGATGCTGGGCGTGCGCGGGGTCGCCGACGAGTTGACAAGCCGGCTGAGACAGCAGATTTCCGCGCTGTCCGAACTCGCCACCGCACACCGGGGGACACCGATGCTGGCCCGCACCCTCACCCAGCATGCCGCGCCCACCACCTTCGGCGTCAAGGCCGCGGGCTGGCTGACCGGGATCGTCGACGCGTTCGAGCGCGTGACGGCGCTGACCACACCGATCCAGATCGGCGGCGCCGCAGGCACGTTGGCCGCGACGACGGAACTGGCCGCATTGCTCACCGGCACCGACGACCCGGCCGGTCTGTCGCTGCAGCTGACGCGAAGTGCCGCAACCGCATTGGGCCTGCAGGACCGGCCCGCGTGGCACACCACCCGCGCACCCATCACCGCGGCGGCCGACGCCTTCGTCGGCTGCACCGACGCCTGGGGCCGCATCGCCTCCGACGTCGTCACCCTGGCCCGCCCGGAGATCGCCGAGCTCGGCGAGCCGGAGGCCGCCAACCGCGGCGGCTCGTCGTCGATGCCGCACAAGCGAAACCCCGTGCTGTCCATCCTGATCCGTCGTGCGGCGATCACCGCGCCGCCGTTGGCCGCGACGCTGCACACGGCGGCGGCGCTGGCCAACGACGAGCGCCCCGACGGCGCGTGGCACGCCGAATGGGACACGCTGCGCACGCTGGCCCGCCGCACCCTCGTCGTGGGATCCCAAAGCGGCGAGCTGCTCGCCGGGCTGGCCGTGCACGCGCAGCGCATGGCCGAAAACCTGGATGCCGCAGACGTTTCGGGGGAGCAAAGGGCGATCGCCGACCTGGTGGGCAAGGAGCCGTCGCCGACGTACCTCGGCGCCGCCGACCGGTTGATCGACGAGAGCCTGGGCCGCGCGGCGCGGGCGCTCGGTCAGCGCTGATAGATGCCGGCCAGCCAGATGTGCAGCAGCGTGTCGATCACCCGGTCCTCGGGGATCGCCTGATCCTCGGCGGTGAACGTCGCGGCCATCATCCGCTCGCTCAGCATGTTGAGCGCGACGGAAAGCTCGGCGGCCGGGATGGTGTCGGGAGCCGCGCCGCGACTGCGCTCGGCCTTGATCGCGATGGTGGTGTAGGAGATCCACTTGCTCATGAGTGCCGACCACAGCTGCCGCACCTCCGGGTTGGTCGCCTTGGCCGCGGCACCCGCGACGGCGACCGCCCGGTGCGATCCGGACACCTCGAAGAACGATTCGATGCGCGCTCGCCAAGTCGCCTCGGGGTCACCGGACGACACGACGTCGAGGGCCCGCAGCGCCGTCTGCGCCTTGCTGTTCATCTGGTCCAGCAGCGACAGCAGCACCGCGTTCTTCGACCGGAAATAGAAGTAGAAGGTGGGCCGTGATATCCCAGCGCCTTTTGCTAGATCGTCGACGGAAAAGTCGGCCAGCGGCCTTTCCCGCAGTAGCCGCTCGGCGGTGGCGAGTATGGCCTGCTCGCGGTCGTCACCGGGGTAGTGCGACGCCCGCCGGCCCCTCGAGGCCTGCGGATATTTCGTTTGTGTCGGGAGGTCGGACACGCCCGCTACTGTTGGGCACGTCGATATACGTCAACAAAACTGTCGATGAAAACCAGCAATAATGTCGATTAAGAACGGCGCTTTGCTGGACGGCGACTTGACTAGTCGGCCACCGCGATCTCGATCGACAGGCACTCGCTCAGGGCGTGTGCGGCCGCCCAGTCGCCGCCACAGACGGCGCGCTCGAGTTCGTCGACCAACGGGCTGTTGGCTCCGAGGTCGGCCAGCCACGCCGCGACCGTCGCCGTGATCTGGTGTGCGGGAACGCGAGCGACGTGTCCTTTGTGGAGGCGGTCGGTCAACTGATAGATCGTCGCCGTCGGCCTGCGCTGCGGCCAATGAACTGTCCATTTCGGTGAATTCATCGTCCCCTCCCCGCTAGCCTCAACGCCTCGTCCGGCCCCGGAGGTGCGTCGCGCTCTAGGGCACAATAGTACGTCTGTACCAATGCGTTGGTCGGTATTTCCGCCGTGCAAAATCCCGTTTTTTTCAGCTTTTTGGTCATCGGATCGCCCACCTGGTCCAAATCGCGCCGATCAGTGCCGCGCCAGCGTGGCGCGGCCGCGGGCCATGATGCGTTCCAGGACGTTGTGCGACAGGTCGCCGTCGTTGGCGACCCGGGCGAGACCGCGCCGGCGCAGGAACATGTCGAGCCGTCGATCCGGCGACCAATCGGCGTAGATGGACCCGAGGTAGTGCGACTGCAGAAAATCCGACGCCAACGCATCGAGGTCGGAATCCGTCAACAACGGTGGGGTAGCACCCATAACCGGCAAGCTCCTTTGTTCTCCCCGCAACTGCCGCAGCCAAGTTTTGTCAGGGGACATAACTAAACCGTCACGCAGAGATTGCGGAACCGGCCCAAAGTAGGCAGGGGTGCAAAGGCGAAGGTCGAAGCGGTGCAGCGGTTGTCAGGCGGTCTCCGGTGCCGTCGGTTTGTGGGCGACGATGGCGACGGCGGCCAGCTGCTTGCGATGTTTGTGGAACGTGCGGCGCATGGTCAGGACCCGCTTGCGGGCGTCGCGGTGCACGAGCACGTTCCTGGCGAACCGCAGCGCACCGAAGAGCCCCTCGTCGGACACCAGCCGGCGCGGCTGCAGCAGCGCCATGGGCGCGGTCGCGACCTGATCGACCACCAATCCGTGGTCGGCGAGCAATTTCGACCACTCCGCGACCGTCAACGGACGCGCGTTCACCTTGATCGCCCGGGCGAGCGCCTGCCGGATGTCGGTCTTGACGTCCTCCGGCACGTTGTCCGGGCTGAGGGCGAGCTCGTGGATGGCGTAGCGGCCGCCCGGCCGCAGCACCCGCGCCGCCTCGGCGACGATGGCCCCCTTGGCCGCTTCGCCCTGCATGCTCAGCATCGCCTCTCCGATGACGACATCGCTGCTGGCGTCCGGCAATCCGGTGTCGGCCGCGTCCGCGACCCGGACGGCCGCATTGTGCGCACCGAGATCGCCGAGCACGCCGCGCACCACGTTGGCCGCGTCCGGGTCGCCCTCGGCGCCGACGTACGACCTCGGACCCTGGGCCACGATCTGGGTGGCGGTGCGGCCCAGGCCGGGTGCCAGCTCGACGACGTCGGCCCCGCTCAGCTTCGCGTGCGACAGCAGCGTGCGGGTCAGCTCGACACCGCCGGGGCGCAGCACGCGCTTGCCGAGTCGCGCCAGCAGCCAGTGGCCGGCGACCGCGTCGTCGGCGCGGCTCGAGGACGGTAGCGGTAGTTCGGAACCTGCTCGTTGTCCTGGCATCAGATCTCCTGCCGCGCAGAGCTTTCCAGTGGTTCCAGGGCCAGCTGCAGATGTCCGAGCTGGCGCGCCGGGGGCGGGGTGTCGATGAGTTTACCGATCCGGATCCGCCAGACGGTGGGGCCTTGGTCGAGATACTCCCAGTCGTAGCCGCCCGGATAGTCGGCCTCGAATTCGTCGTGCAGGTGCTTGGGGTCGTGGTTGTTGACCAGAACGAACGATTCGCCGACCTGCAGCGCGGTGTAGGTCGCGAAGATCGTCGGGTGCTTGTCCGGCTTGCGCAACCGGCGTACGTCAAGTTCGTTGGCGACCATGGCTTCTCCGACCTTTGCGCTAGTTTCTACAAGTGTGGTTGTGTAAACTCTAACGCATGACCTACGTGATCGGGAAGCCATGCATCGATGTGATGGACCGCGCTTGCGTCGACGAGTGCCCGGTGGATTGCATTTACGAAGGCGGTCGGGCGCTCTACATTCATCCCGACGAATGCGTCGATTGCGGCGCGTGTGAACCGGTGTGTCCGGTGGAAGCGATTTACTACGAAGATGACCTGCCTGAGGACCTCAAGCCCTACCTGGCCGACAATGAGGCGTTCTTCGCTGAAACGCTGCCGGGTCGCGACGCCCCCCTGGGGTCCCCGGGTGGGGCCGGCAAGGTCGGGCCGCTCGGTGTCGACACACCTCTGGTGGCGGGCCAGCCCAGTGCCACCCATTCGGACGGGGCGTGAGGGACTAGAAGCGGGAGGGGCCCTGTGAAATCCGACAATTCCCAGAAGTCGCAGGACTCGCCGGCCGGGGAATCCGCCGGCCGGCGGCGCGCCGTGATGCGGCTGCTGCGGGCCTCGCCGGATCCGATGAGCATCGCCGGAATCGCCACCGTGCTGGGCGTGCACCCCAACACCGTCCGCTTCCACCTCGACGGCCTGGTCGCCGACGGGCAGGTCGAGCACGTCGAACTGGATCGAAAGGGGCCGGGGCGTCCGCCGTTGATGTTTCGCGCGGTCCGGCAGATGGATCGCGGCGGGCCCCGGCACTATCGCCTGCTGGCCGAAATCCTGGCCACGGCGTTCGCCACCGAGCGCGATCCCGGGCCCAAGGCCCTGGCCGCGGGCCGCGCCTGGGGGCAGAAGATGGAGGCCGAACTGCCCGCGGTGCCCGACGACGCCGACGGCGCCGAAGAGGCCATCGCCCGCCTGATCGATGTGCTCGACGAACTCGGCTTCGCGCCCGAGCGCCGGGTGAGCAACGGCGAGCAGCAGGTCGGCCTGCGGCACTGCCCCTTCCTGGAATTGGCCGAGAACTCCTCGAGTGTCGTCTGTCCGGTGCACCTGGGCCTCATGCAGGGAGCGATGCAAACGTGGGGAGCGCCCGTCTCGGTGGACCGGCTCGACCCGTTCGTCGAGCCGGACCTGTGTCTGGCTCACCTGACACTGGCGGCCAAATGAGCACCGGCACAGCGATTGCCGTCGCGCTGACCTTCATCTGGCTCGGCATGGTGCTGGCCATCTCGTTCCTGGAAGCCCCGCTGAAATTCCGGGCGCCGAATGTGACGTTGCAGGTCGGGCTCGGCATCGGGCGGCTCGTCTTTCGCGCGCTCAACACCGTCGAAGTGGCCTTCGCCCTCGTGATCGGGGCCATCGTGGTGGCCGGCCCCACCCCGGGGGGTGTCGCGGCGGCGATCGCCGTCGCCGTGGTCGCGTTGGCCGTCCAGCTGGTCGCGGTGCGTCCCGTCCTGACCCGTCGCGCCGACAAGGTGCTCGCCGGATCGGACGGACCGCGCTCGCGTGCCCACTACGCCTACGTCGCCCTGGAGGCGGTCAAAGTCGTCGGCCTCGTCGTAGCGGGGATACTGCTACTGAGCGGTTAACGGCAACCCTCAAGGCTCATGCGGGCCTTGCAACTCCGAAGGACCCACTATGGAATCCATCTCGCTGACCGACCTCTCGTCCGAAAAGATCGCCGAAGCCAAGCAATCGCACAGCGGACGGGCCGCCCACACCATCCACGGCGGTCACACGCACGAGCTTCGCCAGACGGTGCTGGCGCTGCTGGCCGGTCACGACTTGTCCGAACACGACAGCCCCGGTGAGGCGACGCTGCAGGTGCTGCAGGGCCACGTGCGCCTGACGACCGGCGGTGAAGCCTGGGACGGAAAGGCCGGTGAATACGTCGCGATTCCCCCCGAACGTCACGCCCTGCACGCGGTCGAGGACTCGGTGGTCCTGCTGACCGTGCTGAAGACGATTCCCTCGGCGCACTAGCCGCCGATGCTGTCGACGCCCTGGTCAACGAAATTCGGTCTGCGGGTCCCCATCGTCAACGCCCCGATGGGCGGGGTCGCCGGTGGCCGCCTGGCCGCGGCGGTCACCCGCGCCGGCGGACTCGGCATGGTCGGCATGGGCAGCGTCGCGACCAGGGAGCTGCTCGCCGAGCAGCTACGGCACGTCGACGGGCGGTTCGGCATCGGCATGGTCGACTGGGTGATGCGCAACGAGGCCGGCCTGCTCGAGGACGCGCTGGCCGCGCGGCCCGCCCTGCTGTCGGTCAGCTTCGGCACCGAATGGTCGTGGGTCGCCAAGGCGCATGACGCCGGAATCCCCACCGTCACACAGGTTTACGACAGCACCGGGGCGCGCCAGGCCGTCGACGCCGGCGTGGACATCCTGGTCGCGCGCGGCTCCGAGGGCGGCGGGCACGGCGAAAACAAGCTGGGGCTGCTGCCGCTGCTGGACGCCGTTTTGGACGCCGTCTCCGTCCCGGTGCTGGCCGGCGGGGGTGTCGCCTCGGCGCGCAGCCTGGCCGCGGTGCTGGCCGCCGGCGCCAGCGGAGCGTGGGTGGGCACCCGGCTGTCGGCATGCCCGGAGGCGCTGACCGGCGACACCGGTCGCCGGGCGCTGGTCACGGCGACCGAAACCGGTACCGCGGTCACCCGTGTGTTCGACGTCGCCAAGGGGCTGCCGTGGCCGGCGCGGTTCCCGTCGCGGGTTTTGGCCAACGACTTCGTCGAGCACTGGACGGGCCACGAGGAGGCGCTGGACGCGGGGGCCTGCGACGAGCTGGCCGCCGCCATCGCCGCCGGGGACTGCCGGATCGCGCCGGTGGACGCCGGGCAGGGCGTCGGGATGATCCGCGACGACGCGTCCGTGGCCGACGTCATAGACGAGATGTGTACGGGCGCCGAGGAATTGCTGTCCCGCTGGGGTGGGGCGCGTTAGCCGTCAGACCGCGCGCAGGTAGCGCCTGGCGATGAGGCGCTGACCCATCTTCACCACCGGCCCGCCGGCCTTGCTCCACCAGGTCGCGGGCCGGGAGAAGGCGGACACCTCCGCGTACACCGCCGAAGTCGCCGGGTCGCGACGAACCACGAAGCGTTCCTCACCGGATTCCGGATGGCCCGGCAGGGTGCCGTAGCCGAAGCCGCGGATGTCGGGTTCGTCGACGACATAGACGACGCGACACGGCGCCGGCAGAAAGCCCATCTTCACCACCACCACCGCGTCGACGACGGCGATCTCGGAACTGGCCTGCACCCGCAGCCCGGACCCGCGCTGCATGCCCCAGCGCATGACGGCGGCCGCGGCATGCTCGAAACGCTGTTCGCCGGTGCCGATCTGGCGCTCGGCGTGTTGATGGTCGTAGCCGGCGGGCAGTTCGCCGGACGCCGTCGCCCCCACTTCGGCGTAGGTCAGCGGGAGTTCCTCGAGCGCTCGTAGGTCCACGTGCCCAGCTTGCCACGCCGGGATGCGCGGCCGCATTCGGCGCGTACGGTCGTAAAAGTGACCGTAGAAAACTCAGAAAACGTTGCACCGAAAGGCGAAGCCTCCGGAACCTTCACCTTCGGCGGCGACCTGACCGTCAACCGACTCGGCTTCGGCGCCATGCGCCTGACGGCGAAGGGCGTGTGGGGCCCGCCCGACGACCGTGCCGAATGCGTCCGGGTGCTGCGCCGGGCCGTCGAACTCGGCGTGAACTTCATCGACACCGCCGACTCCTACGGCCCCTACGTGTCCGAGGACATCATCCGCGAGGCGCTGCATCCCTACAACGGTCTGGTGATCGCGACCAAGGCGGGCCTGCTGCGCACCGGCCCGGACGTCTGGATCCCGTTGGGCAATCCGAGCTACCTGCGCCAGGAATGCGAGATGAGCCTGCGCCGGCTGGGCGTGGACACCATCGACCTGTTCCAGCTGCACCGCATCGACTCGAACTTCCCGCTGGAAGATCAGGTGGGCGAGCTGCTCACGCTGAAGAACGAGGGCAAGATCCGCCACATCGGCCTGTCCGAGATCGACGTCGACCAGCTGAATGCGGCCCTGCGCATCACCGAGATCGTGTCGGTGCAGAACATGTACAACCTGACGTCCCGCGGCGCCGAGCCGCTGCTGGACGCCGCGACCAAACAGGGCATCGGGTTCATCCCGTGGTTCCCGCTGGCCGCCGGGCCGCTGGCGGCCCCCGACGGCCCGCTGCAGCGCATCGCCGCCGAACACCACGCGTCGCCGTCGCAGCTGGCGTTGGCGTGGCTGTTGAAGCGCTCGCCGGTGATGGTGCCCATCCCGGGCACGTCCAAGGTCGCGCACCTGGAGGAAAACGTCGCCGCCGCCCAGATCGAGCTGTCCGACGACGAATTCGAAACGTTGTCGGCAACCGGCGCGCAGCAGCCCGTCTAACCACCGCGCGAAAGGCCGCCCGCCGGGCAATACGGTGTTGTGGTGGCCGAACAGCAGCGACACCCCGGCGGCGGGTTCAATCCGCCGGAACCGACGACCAAGGGCGGGCCCGACTATGGCAGGTTCATCGACGCGGTGCGCTCGTTGCAGGACCGCGCCCGCGCCGCCGACGCGCCCGACGAGGTGATCACCGAGGCCGCTGACCTGCTGGAGAAGGTGTCGGCGCTGCTGGCGCCGTACGACGCCGACGAGTGGGCGTCGCCGTCGGGCCGGCGGATGGACCTGCCGATGCGCGGCAACATCCTGACGATCCCGATGTCGGCGCACAAGGGCGAGGACGGCCGGATCCACGGCCGGGCCCGCTTCGCGAGGTTCCACCTGGGCCGCAACGGCGCCGTGCACGGCGGCGCGCTCGGGATGCTGTTCGACTCCGTCCTCGGGTTGTCGGCGTCGGTGCTCACCGGCAACCCGCGGCAGCGCACCGCATACCTCAAGATCGACTACCGCCACATCGTCCCGGTGGAAAAGGAATTGCAGTTCGAGGCGGGCATCGACCGGGTGGACGGGCGGAAGATCTTTGTGTCGGGCCGGTTGACCGACGGCGATCAGTTGCTGACCGAAGCCGACGCGCTGTTCGTGCGGCTCAAGCCTGGCCAGCCCTGAGCGCGGTCTTTCAGGAAGCGTCGAGACATCAACCATGCACACCGGCACCGGCGTGTCGGGTATGCGGTTTAAGTGTCGCGATAGCGCCCCGCCCCGGGGCCCTTAATGCCTCGGGTTCTGTCGAGGTCCGCCCCGATAGCATGGTCGTCGACCCATCAACCCCTTGGAGACCACCGCAATGACCGCCGCCGCAGAGCCCACCCCAGCAGCCCCGATCCGGGTGCCTGCCGGGACCACCGCGGCCGCCGCGGTAGGCGAGGCCGGGTTGCCGCGCCGGGGCACGCCCGACGCGATCGTGGTGGTGCGCGACGCTGACGGCAAGCTGCGCGACCTGAGTTGGACGCCGGACGCCGACGCCGAGGTCGTCCCGGTGGCCGCCAACACCGACGACGGCCGCAGCGTCATCCGGCACTCGGCCGCACACGTGCTGGCCCAGGCCGTCCAGGACCTGTTCCCGCACGCCAAATTGGGGATCGGGCCGCCGATCACCGACGGGTTCTATTACGACTTCGACGTGACCGAGCCGTTCACGCCGGAGGATCTGACCAAGCTGGAAAAGCGGATGCGCCAGATCGTCAAGGACGGACAGCTGTTCGACCGGCGGGTCTACGCGTCCAAGGACGCCGCGCGCGCCGAGCTGGCCGACGAGCCCTACAAGCTCGAACTCGTCGACGACAAGTCCGGCGACCCCGACGTCATGGAGGTCGGCGGCGACGAGCTGACCGCCTACGACAACCTGAATCCCCGTACCCGGGAACGGGTTTGGGGTGACCTGTGCCGGGGACCGCACATCCCGACCACCAAGCACATTCCGGCGTTCAAGCTGACCCGCAGCTCGGCCGCCTACTGGCGTGGCGACCAGAGCAACGCGAGCCTGCAACGCATCTACGGCACCGCCTGGGAGTCGCAGGAGGCGCTGGACAAGCACCTGGAGCTGCTCGAGGAGGCGCAGCGCCGCGACCACCGCAGGCTGGGTGTCGAGCTGGACCTGTTCAGCTTTCCCGACGAAATCGGTTCCGGCCTAGCGGTTTTCCATCCCAAGGGCGGCATCATCCGTCGCGAGCTGGAGGAGTACTCGCGACGCAAGCACATCGAGGCCGGATACGAGTTCGTCAATACCCCGCACATCACCAAGGAGCAGCTGTACATCACCTCGGGCCACCTCGAGTGGTATGCCGACGGCATGTACCCGCCGATGCACCTGGACGCGGAGTTCAACGCGGACGGGACGGTGCGCAAGCCGGGGCAGGACTACTACCTCAAGCCGATGAACTGCCCGATGCACCACCTGATCTACCGGTCGCGCGGCCGGTCCTATCGCGAGCTTCCGTTGCGGCTCTTCGAGTTCGGCAGCGTGTACCGCTACGAGAAGTCGGGTGTGGTGCACGGGCTGACCCGGGTGCGCGGCATGACCCAGGACGACGCCCACATCTATTGCACGCGAGAGCAGATGCGCGACGAGCTGACCTCGCTGCTGCGCTTCGTGCTCGATCTGCTGGCCGACTACGGGCTCAACGACTTCTACCTGGAGCTGTCCACCAAGGACCCGGAGAAGTACTCGGGCTCCGACGAGATGTGGGACGAGGCCACCGAGGTCCTGCGGGAGGTCGCCGAGGCCTCCGGGCTGCATTTCGTTCCCGACCCCGGTGGCGCCGCGTTCTATGGCCCGAAGATCTCGGTGCAGGTCAAGGATGCGCTGGGCCGCAGCTGGCAGATGTCGACCATTCAGCTCGACTTCAACATGCCGGACCGCTTCGAGCTGGAATACACCGCGTCGGACGGGTCGCGGCAGCGGCCGGTGCTGATCCACCGGGCGCTGTTCGGGTCGATCGAGCGGTTCTTCGGCATCCTCACCGAGCACTACGCGGGGGCCTTCCCGGCGTGGCTGGCACCGGTGCAGGCGGTGGGCATCCCGGTCGCCGACGAGCACGTGGAATACCTGGAAAGCGTTGCCGCACAACTCAAGTCGCACGGGGTGCGCGTCGAGGTGGACTCCAGCGACGACCGGATGGCCAAGAAGATCGTCAACCACACCGCCCAGCGGGTGCCGTTCATGCTGCTGGCCGGTGACCGCGACGTGCAGGCCGGCGCGGTCAGCTTCCGCTTCGGTGACCGCACGCAGATCAACGGCGTGCCACGTGACAGCGCCGTCGATGCGATCGTGAAGTGGATCGCCGACCGCGAGAATTCCGTGCCCACAGCAGAATTGGTGAAAGTGTCGAGTGGTGAGTGACCGTGAGTGATCGCGAACCGGCCGAGCGGGACGCCGACGACACCATCCTGGACAGGGGGGTCGGCGAGGAGGATCACCTGCAGCGGTTGTGGACGCCCTACCGGATGACCTATCTGGCCGAAGCGCCGATGAAGCGCGACAACGGCAAGACCGAGCAGCCGTTCACCGACATTCCGCACCTCACCGACGAAGACGGCTTGGTGGTCGCCCGCGGCGAGCTCGTCTACGCCGTGCTCAACCTCTACCCCTACAACCCCGGACACCTGATGGTGGTGCCCTACCGGCGGGTCTCCGAGCTCGAAGACCTGACCGATCCGGAAAGCGCGGAGCTGATGTCCTTCATTCAGAAGGCGATTCGCGTCATCAAGAACGTCTCGCGGCCGCACGGTTTCAACGTCGGCCTGAACCTCGGGACGTCGGCCGGGGGTTCGCTGGCCGAACACCTGCACGTGCACGTGGTGCCGCGCTGGGGTGGCGACGCGAACTTCATCACGATCATCGGCGGGTCGAAGGTGATCCCGCAATTGCTGCGCGAGACGCGCCAGCTGCTGGCCACGGAGTGGACAAAGCAACCATGAGCAAAATGCCGTTCCTGTCGCGGGCGGCGTTCGCGCGGCTGACCACCCCGACCGCACGGGCATGCCTGCGGCTGGGATTGACCCCCGACGTCGTCACCATCCTGGGCACCATCGTCGCGGTGGCCGGGGCGCTGACGCTGTTCCCGATGGGCAAGCTGTTCGCCGGCACGCTGGTGGTCTGGTTCTTCGTCCTGTTCGACATGCTCGACGGGGCGATGGCTCGCGAACGCGGCGGCGGCACCCGATTCGGCGCGGTGCTGGACGCCACCTGCGACCGGGTCAGCGACGGCGCGGTGTTCTGCGGGCTCTTGTGGTGGATCGCCTTCGGCCTGCACGACAAGCTGCTGGCGGTCGCCACGCTGATCTGCCTGGTCACCTCGCAGGTGATCTCCTACATCAAGGCCCGCGCCGAAGCGAGTGGGCTGCGCGGCGACGGCGGCCTGATCGAGCGGCCGGAACGGTTGATCATCGTGCTGGTCGGCGCCGGCCTGTCGGACCTTCCGGTGTATCCGTTGCCATGGGCGCTGCCGGTCGCGATGTGGGTGCTGGCGGTGGCCAGCCTCATCACCTGCGGGCAGCGGTTGCACAAGGTGCGCACCTCGCCGGGCGCGACCGATAGGTTGGTGATCGAGCCGTGATTTCCACTCCGCCGGGCATGAAAATGATTGGGGCACAACGCCGGATGGCCCGCCAGCTGGCGAGCCGAACGGTGGGCCGTTTGACGGGCGGGATGGGCGCCGACTGGGCGTACGCGTCCGGCTGGATGGCGGTGCGGGCGATGCCGGAGTTCGCCGCTCGCAACGCCTTTGAGGCCGGCGCGCGCTACGCCGCCCGCGGCGGCGGCCCCGAGCAGCTGCGCAAGAACCTGGCCCGTGTGATCGGGGTGCCACCCGAGGAGGTGCCCGACTCGCTGATGCGGGCCTCGCTGGCCTCCTACGCCCGCTACTGGCGCGAGGCGTTCCGGCTGCCGGGGATGGACCTGGCCGCGTTGGGCCGTGAGCTGCACGACTCGGTCCTGGGGCAAGACCACATCGAGGCGGCGCTGTCCAGCGGTCGTGGCGCGGTGATCGCGTTGCCGCACAGCGGCAACTGGGACATGGCCGGGGTGTGGCTGGCACAGACCCACGGCACCTTCACCACCGTCGCCGAACGACTCAAACCCGAATCGCTGTACCGGCGCTTCATCGCCTACCGCGAACGCCTCGGCTTCGAGGTGCTGCCGCTGTCCGGGGGAGAACGGTCGCCGTTCGACGTGCTGTGCGATCGGCTGCGGGACAACCGGGTGGTGTGCCTGATGGCCGAGCGCGACCTCACCCGCACCGGCGTGCAGGTCGACTTCTTCGGTGAGCCCACGCGGCTGCCGGCCGGCCCGGCGAAGCTCGCCATCGCGACCGGGGCGGCTCTGCTGCCGGCGCACTGCTGGTTCGAGGGCCGCGGCTGGGGCGTCTCCATCCACCCGCCGCTGGACTGCACCAGCGGCGACGTCGACGCGATCACCCAGGCGATGGCCGATCAATTCGAGAAGAACGTCGCCGCCCACCCCCAGGACTGGCACATGATGCAGCCGCAGTGGCTGGCCGACCTCCCCGAAGCCAAGCAGGCCCGGCTGAAGGACACCTGATGCGGATCGGGATGGTCTGCCCCTACTCGTTCGACGTTCCGGGTGGGGTGCAGTCGCACGTCCTGCAGCTGGCCGAGGTGATGCGCAACCGGGGCCACGACGTCAGCGTGCTCGCGCCCTCCTCGCCGCACGCCGCGCTGCCCGACTACGTCGTCTCGGCGGGCAAGGCCGTCCCGATTCCCTACAACGGATCGGTGGCCCGGCTGCGGTTCGGGCCGGCCACCCACCGCAAGGTGAAAAAATGGCTCGTCGACGGCGATTTCGACGTGCTGCACCTGCACGAGCCCAACGCGCCGAGCCTGTCCATGCTGGCGCTGAACATCGCCGAGGGCCCGATCGTGGCGACGTTTCACACGTCGACCACCAAATCGCTGACGCTGACGGTGTTTCAAGGCATCCTGCGCCCGATGCACGAGAAGATCGTCGGGCGGATCGCGGTCTCCGACCTGGCCCGCCGCTGGCAGATGGAGGCGCTGGGCACCGACGCGGTGGAGATCCCCAACGGCGTCGACGTCGCCTCGTTCGCCTCGGCGCCGCCCCTGGACGGCTATCCCCGCGCCGGCAAGACGGTGCTGTTCCTGGGCCGCTACGACGAGCCGCGCAAGGGCATGTCGGTGCTGCTCGACGCGCTGCCCGGGCTGGTCGAGCGCTTCGGTGACGTGCAACTGCTGGTCGTCGGCCGCGGCGACGAGGACCAATTGCGGCTCCAGGCAGGCGAATTGGTGGACCACATCCGCTTCCTCGGCCAGGTCGACGACGCCGGGAAGGCGTCGGCCATGCGCAGCGCCGACGCGTACTGCGCGCCCAACCTCGGCGGGGAGAGTTTCGGCATCGTGCTGGTCGAGGCGCTGGCCGCCGGCACCCCGGTGGTGGCGAGCGACCTGGACGCCTTCCGGCGCGTGCTGTGCAACGGCGACGTCGGGTGCCTGGTGCCCGTCGGTGACGGCGACGCGCTTGCCGATGCGCTGATCGCGGTGCTGGAGGATGATGTGCTGCGGGAACGTTACGTGACGGCCGGATCGGCCGCCGTCCAGCGCTACGACTGGTCGGTGGTGGCCAGCCAGATCATGCGGGTGTACGAGACGGTCGCCGCGTCAGGCGCCAAGGTTGAGGTGGCCAGTTGATGTCATGGCTGATTGTCGCCGTCGCGGTCTTCGTCGCGGTGCTGGCGGTATTCGGCGCGTGGGCGTACCGGACGGCCAACCGGCTGGACCGGCTGCACGTCCGCTACGACCTGTCCTGGCAGGCGCTCGACGGTGCGCTCGCACGGCGCGCGGTGGTGTCGCGCGCCGTCGCCATCGACGCCTACGGCGGTGCGTCCGAAGGCCGGCGGCTGGCGGCGCTGGCCGACGCCGCGGAGGGCGCGCCGCGCCCCGCGCGGGAAAACGCCGAGAACGAGCTGTCCGCCGCGCTGGCCGTCGTCGATCCGGCATCGTTGCCGGCCGGGCTGATCGCCGAGCTGGCGGACGCTGAGGCCCGGGTGGTGCTGGCCCGTCGCTTCCACAACGACGCGGTCCGGGACACCCTGGCGCTTGCCGAACGGCCCCTGGTGCGGCTGTTCCACCTCGGCGGAACCGCCGCGCTGCCCAGCTATTTCGAGATCGTCGAGCGGCCACACGCCCTGGCCCACGGCGACCACGGCGTCCTCAACCACCGCACCTCGGCGCGCATCGTGCTGCTCGACGACACCGGCGCGGTGCTGCTGCTGTGCGGCTCGGATCCCGCGCTCGCGCAGCAGCACGCGCCGAAGTGGTGGTTCACGGTGGGCGGTGAGGTGCAGCCGGGGGAGCGGCTGGCCGAGGCCGCCGCGCGGGAGCTGGCCGAGGAAACCGGCCTGCGGGTCGCGCCGGGCGAGATGGTCGGGCCGGTATGGCGGCGCGACGAGGTCTTCGAGTTCAACGGCTCGCTGATCGACAGCGAGGAGTTCTACTTCGTCTACCGCACCCAGCGCTTCGAGCCGTCACGCGCGGGCCGGACCGAGCTGGAACGCAGCTACATCCACGGCCACCGCTGGTGTGACGCTGCTGACATCGCTGCGCTGGTCGCGGCGGGGGAGACGGTGTATCCCATGCAACTATCCGGACTGCTCACCGACGCGGCCGCGCTCGCCAGCGGCCGCACCCCCGGGCCGCTGCTGTCGATCCGCTGACTCCGTGGCGTCACCGTGGCCAAAGCGCCTCATTAGACTGGGTCGACAACGGTTGAAGGAGATCATGCAGTGAGTACCGCCCACCCGAGCAACGGGCGAACCGGCACGGCGCGCGTCAAACGCGGCATGGCCGAGATGCTCAAGGGCGGCGTCATCATGGACGTCGTCACCCCCGAGCAGGCCAAGATCGCCGAGGCCGCCGGCGCCGTCGCCGTCATGGCGCTGGAGCGGGTGCCCGCCGACATCCGCGCGCAGGGCGGGGTGTCGCGGATGAGCGACCCGGACATGATCGAGGGCATCATCGCCGCGGTGACCATCCCGGTGATGGCCAAGGCCCGCATCGGCCACTTCGTCGAGGCGCAGATCCTGCAGAGCCTCGGCGTGGACTACGTCGACGAGTCCGAGGTGCTCACCCCCGCCGACTACACCCACCACATCGACAAGTGGAAGTTCACCGTGCCGTTCGTGTGCGGGGCGACCAACCTCGGCGAGGCGCTGCGGCGCATCAGCGAGGGCGCGGCCATGATCCGCTCCAAGGGTGAGGCGGGGACCGGTGACGTCTCCAACGCGACCACGCACATGCGGGCGATCGGCGGCGAGATCCGCCGCCTGACGTCGCTGTCGGAAGACGAATTGTACGTCGCCGCAAAGGAATTACGGGCACCCTACGACCTCGTCGTCGAGGTGGCCCGGGCGGGCAAGCTGCCGGTCACGCTGTTCACCGCGGGCGGCATCGCCACCCCGGCGGACGCGGCGATGATGATGCAGCTCGGCGCCGAGGGCGTGTTCGTGGGTTCGGGCATCTTCAAGTCCGGCGACCCCGCGCAGCGCGCCGCCGCGATTGTCAAGGCGACCACCTTCTACGACGATCCCGACGTGCTGGCCAAGGTGTCGCGCGGGCTGGGCGAGGCGATGGTGGGCATCAACGTCGAGCAGATCGCGGAGCCCCATCGGCTGGCCGAACGCGGCTGGTAAAAACTTCTCCGTGGCGATCGAAGAGATCCTCGATCTCGAGCAGCTCGAGGTCAACATCTACCGTGGCAGCATCTTCAGCCCAGAGTCGGGCTTCCTGCAGCGCACCTTCGGGGGCCATGTAGCCGGCCAGTCGCTGGTGTCGGCGGTGCGCACCGTCGACCCGCAGTATCAGGTGCACTCGCTGCACGGTTATTTCCTGCGGCCCGGCGACGCCTTGGCGCGCACGATTTTCATCGTCGAGCGCTCCCGCGACGGCGGCTCGTTCGCCACCCGGCGGGTGAACGCCATTCAGCAC
Source organism: Mycobacterium sp. MUNTM1 (assembly GCF_054660795.1). Classification (NCBI taxonomy): domain Bacteria; kingdom Bacillati; phylum Actinomycetota; class Actinomycetes; order Mycobacteriales; family Mycobacteriaceae; genus Mycobacterium; species Mycobacterium sp. MUNTM1. Next base: position 17,887 of record NZ_BAAGDE010000037.1, on the reverse strand, counting down.
GGGGAAATCATCTTCAGCATGGGCGCGTCCTTTCATACCGATCAGGAGGGCATTCACCACCAGGACCCGATGCCGGCCGCGCCGCCGCCCGACGGGCTGCCGGGCCTGGATTCGATCAAGGTGTTCGACGACGCCGGATTCAAGCAGTTCGAGGAGTGGGACGTCTGCATCGTGCCGCGCGAGCGCCTGCACCTGCTGCCCGGCAAGGCGTCGCAGCAGCAGGTCTGGTTCCGCCACCGCGACCCGCTGCCGGACGACCCGGTGCTGCACATCTGCGCGCTGGCCTACATGAGCGACCTGACCCTGCTCGGATCGGCCCAGGTCACCCATCTCGACGTGCGGGAGCACCTGCAGGTGGCCTCGCTGGACCACGCGATGTGGTTCATGCGCCCGTTCCGGGCCGACGAGTGGCTGCTCTACGACCAGAGCTCGCCGTCGGCCAGCGGCGGTCGCGCGCTGTGCCAGGGCAAGATCTTCACGCAGTCCGGCGAGATGGTGGCGGCCGTCATGCAGGAGGGGCTGACCCGCTTCAAACGCGGATACCAGCCGACCCACCCGTGAGCGCGCCGCGGATCGGGGTCCTGGCGCTGCAGGGGGACACCCGCGAGCACCTGGCGGCCCTGCGCGAGGCCGGGGCCGAGTCGATGCCGGTGCGCCGGCGCGGCGAGCTCGAGGCGGTCGACGGGCTGGTCATTCCCGGTGGGGAATCGACCACCATGAGCCACCTGCTGCTCGACCTCGGCCTGCTCGAGCCGCTGCGGGGCCTGCTGGCCGACGGCTTGCCCGCCTACGGGGCCTGCGCCGGGATGATCCTGCTGGCCAGCGAGATCCTGGACGCGGGCGCGGGCGGGCGCGAGGCGCTGCCGCTGCGCGCGATTGATATGACGGTGCGGCGCAACGCTTTTGGACGGCAGGTCGATTCGTTCGAGGGTGACATTGCGTTCGCGGGGCTGAGCGATCCGGTGCGCGCGGTGTTCATCCGCGCGCCCTGGGTCGAGCGCGTCGGTGACGGCGTGGAGGTGCTGGCCAGGGCGGCCGGGCACGTCGTCGCGGTGAAGCAGGGCCGCAAGCTGGCCACGGCGTTTCACCCGGAGATGACGGGCGACCGGCGCATCCACCACCTGTTCGTCGACCTTGTCACCGGCTGAGCCTGAGGGGCGATGGCCACGCTGGTGTGACGTTCGGCCGCGACTGCCACGCTGGCGTGACTCGGCGATGTCGGCGCCCACGTAGACTCGTTGAGCGGAGTTACGCGAAACAGCATGCAAAAGAAGAGGTAAGAGACACCGATGAGCGGCCATTCCAAGTGGGCCACCACCAAGCACCAGAAGGCCGTCAAAGACGCGCGGCGTGGCAAGGAGTTTGCCCGGCTGATCAAGAACATCGAGGTTGCCGCCCGGACCGGCGGCGGTGACCCGGCGGGCAACCCGACGCTGTACGACGCCATTCAGAAGGCGAAGAAAACCTCGGTGCCCAACGACAACATCGAGCGCGCCCGCAAGCGCGGCGCGGGCGAGGAAGCCGGCGGTGCCGACTACCAGACGATCATGTACGAGGGCTACGGCCCCAACGGCGTGGCGGTGCTGATCGAGTGCCTCACCGACAACCGCAACCGCGCGGCCGGCGAGGTCCGGGTGGCGGTGACCCGCAACGGCGGCAACATGGCCGATCCGGGATCGGTGTCCTACCTGTTCACCCGCAAGGGCGTCGTCACGCTGGAGAAGAACGGCCTGACCGAAGACGACGTGCTGACCGCCGTGCTGGACGCCGGCGCCGAGGACGTCAACGACCTTGGTGAGAGCTTCGAGATCATCTCCGAGCCGACCGACCTGGTGGCTGTGCGCAGCGCGCTGCAGGACGCCGGTATCGACTACGAATCGGCCGAGGCCAGCTTCCAGCCGTCGGTCAGCGTGCCCGTCGACGTCGAGGGCGCTCGGAAGGTGTTCAAGCTGGTCGATGCGCTGGAGGACAGCGACGACGTGCAGAACGTCTGGACCAACGTCGACCTGTCCGACGAGGTGCTCGCGGCCCTCGACGAGGACTGAACGTTACGACACCACGCCGAGTTTCTCGGTCAGCGTCAGCCAGTCGGCCCCCGAGACCACATAGGCGGGCGGGTCGTTGGTGACGGGTACCTGTCTGCCCCACGCAAATCGCTGCTTCAACCCCTCGAAATCGTGGCATCCGACGGTGAGTGGCTGCGCGCCGGGAATGCGTAAGGTCACGGCGGGCATGGTGGAAAAGTGCTGGCCCGCAACGTCTTCGCCGCCAAGCCGATAGGTGGACGGTGCCGTGGTCACCCGTGCGAGCGGGGCCGAAGCGGTGAGCTCGTTGCTAGCTGCGTCGATCACCCGGATCGTGTGGTCGTCGATATCGATGAACAGTTGCGGCTCGTAGAGCGATTGCATCAGCCGTTGCTTCTTCAGGAGCGCAAACGGCCCCATCTGCTGGATCAGCAAGGGATTGGGAAACGTCACGCAGCGAACCGGATCCCCGGGTGCCGGTTCGCTCGCGGCCACCCCGCGCCAGCGACCGCTGAGGGACAGCAGCGCGTGGAAGTCCGACTGTGGCAGCCAGGCGTCGACGAGCAGCACGGGCGGGGCGCTGAGCGGTGTCGCTGGACCGACGCGACAATCGCGCCCGCCGAGAATGAAGCGGTGACGGCCGCGTTGCAGGTGCAGCGCCATTCCCGAGGTCGCCCACAGGCCCAGCTGCGCGTCGGTGAATGAAAACACATCACCGCGGCGCCGATCGATGGTGATGCCCTCGGGCGTGACCGCGAGCCGATACTTGCGACGCCATCGCCAGAGGAACAGGGCGCCAACGGCCAGCCCCACCACCGCCAGCAACGCCAGCCAGCCGTAGGCGATCACCCAGCCAGGGATATCCGGGACGGACGAGTGGCCGCCCCGCGACTGCCCGAACGTGCGCGCAAGCATCGTCCCCACCACGAGCAGGACGATCGACCAGAAACCGATTTGGATGTAGATAGTCGCCCGCCTGCCGGTCAACTTCGTCCAGTTGGGCGAGTAGATCGAGCACGACGCCACGAACTGACGTGACGCGGCCGATTGGTCGTTGACGCTCATCCGTGGAACCCCGGGTCCGGCCATGACTCGCAACGTCTTTCGAGCGATGTTCATGCGTGTTCCTTTGGCTTTGTCCCGCGCGTCGCCTGCGTGGCTCGCATTCGCAACTACACCGGGATCGGCACGCTACCGATCCCAACACCGGCCCTTCTCTAGTCGTATCCGTGCCGCATGTCCTCGACGATGCGCGGATTGTCCAGGGTGGACGGCTCCACCGGGCGCGGGCCGATGTCACCGCCGAAGACGCAGGCCGCGTCGAGCACCTGCTGGTTGAGGTAACGCAGCGGGGGCGCGTTGGTGGGCACCTTCGGGGTGGGCGCGACGTCCGCGCGCTGCGCCAGGGCGAATCCCCAGTCACCGAACGTGGGCACGTGCACGTGATACGGCGTCACCGCGTAGCCGGCGGCCCGGATCGTCGAGACCGTGCGCCAATACGCCGTAGGGGTGGAAAACGGGCTGCCCGCCTGCACCACCATCAGCCCACCGGGAGCCAGCGCGCGGGCGACCAGCGCGTAGAACTCCGTCGAGTACAGCCGGCCCAGCACGGGGGTGTTGGGATCGGGCAGGTCGACGATGACCGCGTCGAAGCGGTCCACGTTCGGTCCGCGCAGCCAGGTCATCGCGTCCGCGGTCAGCACGGCCACCCGCGGGTTGTCCAGCGAGCCGCCGTTGGCGGCGCGCAAAGTGGTGCGCGCGATGTCGATCACCGCGGGGTCGAGTTCGACCTGCACGATCTTGGAAATGCCGGGCTGGCGCAGCAATTCGCGGGCCGCCAGGCCGTCGCCGCCGCCGAGCACCAGCACCGAACGCGCGCCGTTGCCCAGGGCGGGGTAGACGAGGCTCTCGGTGTAGCGGTATTCGTCGCGGGTGGAGAACTGCAGGCCCCCGTCGAGATACAGCCGGGTGTCATTGCCGCGGCGGGTCACCACGATCTCCTGATAGGCCGTGTGCCGGTAGGCGACGATGGGATCGGCGTAAAGCCTTTGCCTGCTTGTTGTTTCGACGTCGGCCGAACGCAGCAGCAGGGTGGCGAGCAGTCCCACGGCGGCGGCCAGCGCGCACAGCGCCAGCGCCAGCTGCCGCATCGAAACCACTTGGCGCAGCAGGAAAATCGCCACGACGGCCGCGGCCGCCAGGTTGATCATGCCGGTGGCCGCCGCGCCGCGAATCATGCCCAGCTGCGGCAGCAGCAGGAACGGCCAGACCAGCCCGCCCAGCAGCGCGCCCAGGTAGTCGGCGGCGTTCAGGTTGGCCAGCGTGCGGCCGGCATCGGTGGCGGGGTTTGTTTCGGGGCCTCTCCGGCCCTGGTGCAGCAGCGTCATCAACAGCGGCACCTCGGCACCGACCAGGCCGCCGATCAGCGCCGTGCTCGCCGCCAGCACCCACGTCGACCCGACGGACCCGTCCAAGAACGCGAACACCACATACAGCGCCGCCGCCGACAGCCCGCCGACGATGCCCAGCAGCGCCTCGACGGCGATGAAGGTCATCGCGGCGTGCGCCAGCAGCGGCTTGACCAGCAGCGCCCCCACGCCCAGCGCGGCGATGTAGCCCGCGACGATCAGCGAGGTGGCGACGATCCCGCCGCCGTCCAGGCTGGCCGACAGCGTCAGCAGCGCGAGTTCGTAGATGATGCCGCACGCCGCGCACGCCGCCACGGCGGCCAGCAACACCGCCCGCCACCGTCCCGACACCGCCGCGGGCGGCGTCGCCTCGGGCGCCAGTACCTCGCCCGCCGAACTGAAGGCGCTCATGACACCGCCGCGGCGGTCACCCCTCCCACGGCGAGCAGTATCAGCGCCACCGCGAACGATCCCGGATGCAGCTCCGGCTCGTCGATGTGTTCGTGAAAACTGCCCGGGATCAGCAGGTGCATCGCCAGCAACGCCACGCCCAGCAGGATCACGCCCATCAGCCCGTACACCGCCACGCCGACGAGCCCCTGGCTCAGCTGGCTGTAGCTGTTGGCGATGGCCGTGATGATGACGACCGTCAGGGCGATGTACATCGCGCCCGCCACCACCACGGCGTTGGGCCGGCGGTCGATGAACACCAGCTGGCGCAGCTTTCCCGGGGTCAGCACGTCGACCGCGTAGAACCCGACGAGAAGCACGGCCATGCCGACGACGAAGTACAGGATCGTCGCGACTGCGCCTTTCAGCACGGGATTGAGGTCGACGGTGCCGATCTCGACGGCGAGATACATGGTGTTCTCCTTTGCAGTGGTGGGAGTCACTTGATTCCGCCGGGACCGCCGGGGGTGCCCCCGGCGCCGCCCGATGGGGATCCCGGGGAAAACCCGGGGCCGAGGAAGATGAAGGCGCCGTGGCTGTATCCGGCGCTGAGCGGTTCGACGCGGATGCTGCACGGGTAGCTGCCGTCGGGGCCGACGATCACGATGTTGTTGCTGTAGCGAAGGTATTCGGTCTTGCCGTTGTCGGCGCGCGCGTCGGGTTCGGCGTAGTCGGCGAGCGCGTCGGCCACCTGATCGGGAGAACCGCTGCACTGGTAGCGAGTTCCGTTCACGTCGCGGGCGTACTCGTGATAATGGCCGGCGATATACGACGCGATGTTCTTTTGCAGCAACAGGATTCCGAAGATCAGGCATGCCACGCCGGCCACGCCCAGCACGCCGGCGATCACGAACAGGCGGTTGCGGCTCACGGGCGCCACCGGCTGGCCGTGTGCACCACCGTTCCGCCGTTGCCGGCGGGACGGCCCGGATAGAGGTGCCAGGTCTGCCAGCGCCAGCCGGCGCCGTCGGGTTCGGCGGCCAGCACGGTCAGCGCGGCGTCATCGCCGGGAAACGTGCCGCCGAGCCAGCCCGCCCGCTGGGCGCAACGGTCGCGCAGGTCCCGCGCGAGGCCGCGAAAGCTCGCCTCGTCATGGGTGTCGGTACGGGAGCGCAGCCGGTAGCCGGGCGCCTCGGTGCGCTCCGGCAGGTCGGCGCCGAGACTGCGTGCGGTGCAAGAGATTTCCTCGGAGAACGCATGCTCGACGGCGACGACATGCGAGGCGCCGAGCACGCCGAGCAGCAGCGCGGCACCGCCGTCGGGGTGGTCCAGCCGGCAGCTCGCCAGCGGCGCGGGCACGGGAGCGTTGAGCGCCAGTCCCAGCCGTTCGCCTGATACGTCGGCCGGGGTCACGGCGAGCTGATGAAGGGGCACCGAAAAGACCCTGCTCTACGCCGGGCTGGGCGGGGGCGCCGCGTACACGGTGATCTCGCCGGGCGAGACCGATTTGCCCGTCGATACCTCCCAGGGCATGTCCGGGGCCCAGCGCTCGAACGAGAGCAGCGCCGACTCGTCGGCGTTGGTGCAGTCGACGAATTCCATCTCGCCGCCGGCCGGCAGGCCGGTGGTGCCTTCGGTCGTGTAGGAGGCGTGGCCGCGTTCGGACTCGTGGAACATCACGCCGTCGACGACGTATGGGTCGCCGGGCCGCAGCGGCACATCCTTGCGGGTCACCCACATGGCCAGCTCCAGGCGCCCGTCGTCTTCCTCGACGCTGAACCAGACCGGCTGGTCGCCACCCTCCAGCAGGTGTTCCCACCAGACGAAGGGGCCCTCGCGGAAGGTGACCGAACCGCGCACGATGTAGTCGACGCCGCCGAAGCTGACGATGGCGCCGGGCCCGAGTTGGCGCGGCCCGAACTGTGGCATCGCGTCGGCGGCCAGCGGATCCTGGCGCCCGCCCCGGGGCGCCGGTTGCTTCGGCCGCCGCAAAGCCACCACCAGCACCACGATGGACGCGATGAAGAGCACCACGGCGATCATGACCAGCAGAGATCCCACGCCAACCCCTCCGTTGCCACATTGCTCGAGCGAACGTGGGCTAAAGCTAACAGCTTTTTGTCGGGTTCGGCGGCGTAACGTCACCGCGGGAATCGGCGGCACGGCCGCGTGTCCTACCCGGACCCGTCGGCGCCGGCCGCTAGGGTGGCGAACAGTCCCCCGCAAGCGGGTGGTGCCCCCAGTTCTACTAGGTGGGAGCGGGAATGCGGGTGATGGGCGTCGATCCCGGCCTGACCCGATGCGGTCTGTCGGTGGTCGAAAGCGGGCGCGGGCGCGCGGTCGTCGCGCTGGACGTCGACGTGGTGCGCACGCCCGCGGACGCCCCGCTGGCCCAGCGGCTGCTGAAGATCAGCGACGCCGTCGAGCACTGGCTGGCCACTCACCGGCCGGACGTGGTGGCGATCGAGCGGGTGTTCTCCCAGCTCAACGTGTCGACGGTGATGGGCACCGCCCAGGCCGGCGGTGTCGTCGCCCTGGCGGCCGCCCGCCGCGGCGTCGACGTCCACTTCCACACCCCCAGCGAGGTCAAGGCCGCGGTCACCGGCAACGGTGCCGCAGATAAGGCACAGGTCACCGCCATGGTCACCAGAATCCTTGAGCTGCAAGCCAAACCGACGCCGGCCGACGCCGCCGACGCGCTCGCGCTGGCGATCTGCCATTGCTGGCGGGCGCCGATGATCTCCCGGATGGCCGCCGCCGAGGCGATGGCCGCCGAGCAGCGGCAGAAATACAAGGCCAAGCTGAACGCCAAGCTGAAGGCCGCGCGATGATCGCCTCGGTTCGCGGCGAGGTCCTGGAGGTGGCGCTCGATCACGTGGTGATCGAGGCGGCCGGCGTCGGCTATCGGGTGAACGCGACGCCGTCGACGCTGGCGACGCTGCGGTCGGGGACCGAGGCCCGGCTGATCACCGCGATGGTTGTCCGCGAGGATTCCATGACGCTGTATGGGTTCGCCGACACCGAGGCCCGCGATCTGTTCCTGACGCTGCTGTCGGTGTCGGGAGTGGGGCCGCGGCTGGCGATGGCGACCCTGGCCGTGCATGACGCCGCCGCGTTGCGCCAGGCGCTGCACGACGGCGACGTCACCGCACTGACCCGGGTGCCGGGGATCGGCAAGCGCGGCGCCGAACGCATGGTGCTCGAACTGCGCGACAAGGTCGGCGTCGGCGCGGCGGACGCACCGGCCGGCGCGGGCCACGCGGGTCTCAATGGCCACGCGGTGCGCAGTCCGGTCGTGGAAGCTCTTGTCGGCCTTGGGTTTGCGGCCAAGCAGGCGGAGGAGGCCACCGACAAGGTGCTGGCCGCCGATCGCGACGCCACGACGTCGAGCGCCCTGCGCGCCGCGCTGTCGTTGCTGGGTAAGTCCCGATGACGGACGACTACGAGGACCGGGAGGTCTCCCCGGCGCTGACCGTGGGCGACGGCGACGTCGACGTCAGCCTGCGACCGCGCTCGCTGCGCGAGTTCATCGGCCAGCCGCGGGTGCGCGAGCAGCTGCAGCTCGTCATCGAGGGAGCCAAAAACCGCGGCAACACACCGGATCACATCCTGTTGTCCGGTCCGCCGGGGCTGGGCAAGACCTCGCTGGCCATGATCATCGCGGCCGAGCTCGGGTCGTCGCTGCGGGTGACGTCCGGCCCGGCGCTGGAACGCGCCGGCGACCTGGCGGCGATGCTGTCCAATCTGGTCGAGCACGACGTGCTGTTCATCGACGAGATCCACCGCATCGCACGGCCCGCCGAGGAGATGCTCTACCTGGCGATGGAGGACTTCCGCGTCGACGTGGTGGTCGGCAAGGGGCCCGGGGCGACGTCGATTCCGTTGGAGGTGGCGCCGTTCACCCTGGTGGGCGCGACCACCCGGTCCGGCGCGCTGACCGGCCCGCTGCGCGACCGCTTCGGCTTCACCGCACACATGGACTTCTATGAGCCCGCCGAGCTGGAGCGGGTGCTGGCCCGCTCGGCCGGGATCCTGGGCATCGAGCTCGGCGCCGAGGCCGCCGAGGAGATCGCCCGGCGCTCGCGCGGCACCCCACGCATCGCGAACCGGTTGCTGCGCCGCGTCCGCGACTTCGCCGAGGTGCGCGCCGACGGCGTGATCACCCGCGACGTCGCCAAGTCCGCGCTGGCGGTCTACGACGTCGACGAGCTGGGCCTGGACCGGCTGGACCGCGGGGTGCTCTCGGCGCTGACCCGCAGCTTCGGCGGCGGCCCGGTCGGGGTGTCGACGCTGGCGGTGGCGGTGGGCGAGGAGGCCACCACGGTCGAGGAGGTGTGCGAGCCGTTCCTGGTCCGCGCCGGCATGATCGCGCGCACGCCCCGGGGCCGGGTGGCCACCGCCCTGGCGTGGACGCACCTGGGCATGACACCGCCGGCCGGGGCCGCCGGGCTCGGCCAGGCCGGCCTGTTCGACTAGCGGCGATGGCCCCCGGCCGTTTCGCGGCCAAATTGTGACCTTCGCGCCCGGCCGGGCCCGCACGGTCGTAGGCCGGGGTGTCCGGCCAGTTCAGACCGTCGGCACCGCGGACGGTGTGGCCGCAGCCGCCGCCCGCCGGAGCCCGTGCCGGCGGCCCCAGCAAACATCAACCTGGGCCCGACCGGTTACACCCCGGCACCGTCGGGTAACCAGCCTCACAGCAGACATACCTGTTTGAAGGAGGTTCCGATGAGGACCACGAGCCACGACTACGATCGCCCTCGCGCGCTATACATGCCACGTTCCCGCGGCGCGCTAACCGGGTTACTCCTGATTCTTCTGGGTGCGTGGGGTGCGTTGGTGCCATTCTTCGGGCCCAACATCAACTGGGCGTACATGGCCGACCCGGCCTGGACGTGGACCACGGCGAAAGGCTGGCTGGAGGTACTCCCCGGGGTCGCCGCGGCGGTCGGCGGCCTGCTGGTGCTCATGTCCGGTAACCGTGCCAGCGCGGTGTTCGGCGGCTGGCTGGCGGTCGCCGGCGGAGCATGGTTCGTGGTCGGCCGCGCGTTCGCCGCGCCACTCGGCATCGGCGACATCGGTCAGCCGATGGCGGCGACGGACCTGAAACGAGCCCTGCTCGAGGTCACCTACTTCACCGGCCTGGGCGCCCTGATCGTGTTCTTCGGCGGGGCCGCGGTGGCGCGACTGGCGGTTCGGCACGCGCGTGACGTCGTGGTGACGCAATCGGCGCCGGTGGCGGGCGAGGCCGTCCCGGCGGCCCAACCGGCCATGTATGACGAGACGCGTGGCCCGGCGGGCGCGCGGGCGGACGCTGTGGAGGCCGAGCGGGCGCCCCGTGGGCGCACCGGCGGCGGCCTGTTCCGCCGGCGCACCGGTGGTGGCCTTTTCCATCGGCACCACCACGCCGGCGCCTAGCGCGCAATCTCCGAGGCGGGAGGCACCGGTAGCCCCGGCTACCGGTGCCTTTTCGCGTCAGGCTGGCCCGGCTAACCGCCGGTCGGTAATGTTCACCGGCCGGGACAAGCGAAAAGGTGGCCGCCGCCACGCGGTCCGCGACCGGCGAGGAGGAGCGATGATCACCACCGCGTTGGTGTTCGCCGCACTGGCGGCGATGCTGCACGTCTACATCTTTGTGATCGAATCGTTGACCTGGACCTCGGAGCGCACCCGCGCCACCTTCGGCACCACCCCGGCCGAAGCAGAAACCACCAAGCTGCTCGCCTTCAACCAGGGCTTCTACAACTTGTTCCTGGCGATCGTCACCGCTGCGGGCATCGTCGCGGTTGCCTTGGGGCACACGGGGATTGGAGCGGCCCTGATCTTCGCGGGTGTCGGATCGATGGCCGCCGCCGCGGTGGTGCTGATCGCATCCGACCGCGATAAGGCACGCGCCGCCGCGACGCAGGGGACCCTTCCGGCGATCGCGATCGTGCTGCTGTTGCTCGGCCTTCAGCAGTAACACCAGTCCCAGCAGCCCCAAAAGCCACGGCTACCGGTGGCTTTCGCCTTCCTCGTGGGTTAGTAGTGGAAGGCGCTGGGTAACCAGCCCAGGCCGGAATTCGACCCGGTATTCAACGAGGGGATGTCATGAAATACGCAGAAGACGGCCGACCCCGCGGGCTGAGTATGCCGCGCTCGCGCGGCGCGGTCAGCGGATTGCTCCTGGTCATCTTGGGAGCCTGGGGGGCGTTAATACCGTTTGTTGGTCCACACTTCAATTTCGCCTACACACCGGACCGGGACTGGGCGTGGAGCACGGCCCGGGGCTGGCTGGAGGTGGCGCCGGGAGCGGCCACCGTACTGGGCGGCCTGTTACTGATCGTCGCCGGCAACCGGGTTGCCGCCATGCTGGGCGGTTGGCTGGCCGTGCTGGCCGGCGCCTGGTTCGTCGTGGGTGGCCAGTTCGCCCCGTTGTTGGGCATCGGCTCGGCCGGCGACCCGATCGCCGCGACCGACCGCAAGCGCGCGGTGCTCGAGGTCACGTACTTCTCGGGTCTGGGCGCGCTGATCATCTTCGTGGGTGGCGTCGTACTGGCGCGCACCGCCGTGCGCCTTGCCCGCGACGTGCATCCGATCGCGGGCGAGCCCGTCGGCGCGGCGCCGGGCGTTGAGCCCTACCGGGATTCGGCCTACGAGCCGGCCGAGGTCTCCTCGGGCGCGCTGACCAAGCCGCGATCCGCGGCCGACGCGGAGCCCAAGCGGGGATGGCGCAAGAACCGCGCCGGCGCGGGCGCCGGCGCCAACGCCGCGTACCTGCGCTGGCCGCACCCGCAGCAGTAGTTCGCGCCGATCAACAGCAATCGCCCAGTCCCGCAACGGGACTGGGCGATTGCTTTCTTGCCGTTAGAGCAGTCCGAGCAACTGCAGGTTGGTGATGTACTTGACGATCACCGGCGCCGACACATGCGGAATGTCTTTGTCGGGGCCAATTTTCGCGTCCTGCACGGCCGCACGGAACACATCCGTGGGTGCCATCGAGCCATTGATCGGCTTCTCCGGCTTCTGGTAGTTGTGCAACAGCGGCAGCAGCGAGTACTGACGCTGCCGATCCGGCAGGGCCCGCAGCGATGTCTCGAACCGACGCAGCCACTCGGAGTAATCCGGGATGCGCTCGATCGAGTACCCGGCCTCCACCAGCCAGTCGATGTACTCGTCGAGTCCGATGCCGTCGTCGTACGGGTTCATCACGTGGTACGTCTGGAAGCCGGTGTCGCTGTCCAGGATCTGCGTTCCCAGCGTCGAGATCGCCGCGGCGATGAACTCGACCGGCAGGCCGTCGTAGTGCGCCCGCTGCCGGTTGCCGTCGGCGTCGAGCTCGTAGAACGAACCGGGCGCGATACCGGTGGCGACCAGGCTCAGCATCAGCCGAGTGAACATGTCCGGCAGGTTGAGCTGTCCGGCATAGGTGGTGTCGGCCAGGATCATGTCGCAGCGAAACACCGTGACGGGCAGGCCGCACAGGTCGTGTGCCTCACGCAGTAACACCTCGCCGGCCCACTTGCTGTTGCCGTAGCCGTTGGCGTAGTTGTCGTTGATCTCGCGGGTGGCGCTGATCTGCCGGATGTCGGCGTTCTCGACGAACTTGCCCGGCTGGATCTGGTCGCCCACACCGATCGTCGACACGTACGTGTACGGCTTTTGCTTGGACGTCAACGCAATTCGGATCAGCTCCGCGGTGCCCAGGGCGTTGGGGCCGAACAGCTCGCTGTAGGGCAGCACGTGGTTCACCAGCGCCGCCGGGTCGACGATGATGTCGACCGTGTCGGCCAGTCGCTGCCAGGTCTGCTGGTCCAGGCCGAGGTTGGCCTCGCCCTTGTCGCCCGCGATCACCTCGAGGTGGTCGGCGGCCAGCTCCTGGTAGTGCGCAAGCAGTTTCGGGTCGCCGCTGTCGAAGGTCTTGTCGAGCCGGGCTCGCGCCTCCTCGTCGGACTTGGCCCGTACCAGCGCAATGACCTTGCCGTCGACCATGTCCATCCGCTCGAGCCAGTCCAGTGCCAGGTAGCGGCCCAGGAATCCGGTCGCGCCGGTCAACAGCACCGTGCGCACCTCGGTCGCCGGCTTCGGCAGGCTGGGCGCGCCGGCCAGGATGGCCTCGTCGAGGAACTTGTCCAGCGTGAGGTCACTGGCGTGCACCGTGGTGGCGCCGCGTCCGTGCACGGCGGCGAACGTCGGCCGCTTGGAACCCTGCCGCTCGGCCTCGACGTAGGCGGCGATGGCCGCCAGGTCGTTGGCCGGGCTGACGATGACACCCACCGGGACGTCGACGTCGAAGATCTCACGCAGCAGGTTGCCGAATGTCAACGCCGACAAGGAGTCTCCACCCAGCTCGGTGAAGTGGGCGTCGGGGGACACCTCGGTGGTCGCGGCCCCCAGCATGGCGGCCGCGGCCCGGCTCACGGTCTGCAGCACCGGCGCCTCCGCGCCGCTGCGGCGCAGTTCGGCCAGCTCGTTGGCCTGGCCCGCGGTCAAATCGGCGTAGATCTGCTCGAGCCGTTCGCCGTAGTGCTGCTTCAGCTTCGGCCACGCCAGCTTGCGGATCCCCGTCAGCAGACCGTTTTCCAGCGTGAACGGGGTGGTCTCGATGATGAAGTCGCGCGGCACCTCGTAGGACTGCAGGCCGGTCTCTTTGGCGACCTTCTGCAGCGAGTCGGCGATCTTCGGCTTGAGCGACGCCAGCCCTGTTTCGGCGCTGTGGCGCAACGCCTCTTCGGTCGGCACCACGACGGCCAGCAGGTAGGGCTGTGCGCTGTTGCCGTAGACGTAGATCTGGCGGATCAGCGGGCTGTTGCCGAACACCGCCTCCAGCTTCGCCAGCGTCACGAACTCGCCCTGTGCGAGCTTGAGCACGTTGTTGCGGCGGTCGACGTAGACCAGCTGGTTCGGAGCGACCTCGGCGAACACGTCACCGGTGCGGTAGTAGCCGTCGTCGTCGAAAACGTTGGCGGTGGTCTCGGCCCGCTTGTAGTAGCCGGGGAACATGTTCTCGGTCCGCAGCAGCAGCTCACCGCGCGGGTGCGGGCGGTCGGTGCTGAAGTAGCCCAGGTCCGGAACGTCGACCAGCTTGTAGTCGATCACCGGCGGGCGCTGAATCTCCCCGTCGAACAACACCATTCCGGCCTCGGTCGAGCCGTAGCCGTCCATCAGATGCATCTGCAACAGCGACTCGGCCCACTTCTTCAACTCCGGCGAGGTGGGCGCGGAGCCCGTCATCGCGAAGATGAACCGCCCGCCGAGCAGGTACTGGCGCTGTTCTTCCAACACCGCGGCCTCGACCGCCTCGCGATCCCCGCCGTCGGCCAGACGGCGCTCGACCTGGCGCTGGAATTCACCGAACAGCGTCTCCCAGATGCGCGGGACGAAGTTCATCTCGGTGGGGCGCACCAATTCGAGGTCCTCGAGCAGGGTGGACAGGTCGCTGCGCGCCGCGAAGTAGGCGGTGCCGCCATTGCCCAGCGTGCCGTAGAGGATTCCACGCCCCATCACGTGGCTCATCGGCATGAAGTTGAGCGTGATCGATGCGGCGCTCTCGCCGAACCAGTTCTTGCTGCCGCGCCGCCACATCTTGCCGACGTTGCTCTGCGGGTACATCGCGCCCTTGGGGGCGCCGGTGCTTCCGGAGGTGTAGATCAGCAGCGCGAGTGAGTCCTCGTCGGTCTGCTGCTCGGGAACCGGGGGCAGGTCCTTGCCGCGCTGCAACACGTCGGCGAGCTTCTCGACGACCACGCCGGTGCCGGCCAGCCGGGCGACGGCGTTTTCCACGGCCTCGCGCTGGTCGTCGACCTCGGGTTGGTAGTCGAACACGACGAGCCTGCCGGGCACGTGCTCGCCGGCCAGGATCAGCTCCACGGCGTCGGGCAGCTGGTTGACGCTCGAGGCGACCAGGCTGGGCTCGGTCTCGGCCACGATCGGCTGCAGCGACGAGATCGCCGCGCTGGTCTGCAGCGGCACCGACACGGCGCCGATGGTGCCCAGCGCGATGTCGATGGTGGCGTAGTCAACGCTGTTGAAGCCCAGCACGCAGACGCGGTCACCGGGGCTTACCGATGCGCCGGCCCAGGCGCGGCCGAGGGCCGAAACCCGTTCGCCGAGTTCGCCATACGTGAGGGTCTCGAAGCGGGGGAGCAGCTCGGCCGACGTCCGTCCGGTCTTGGCGTCCTTGACGAACTCCACGACGCGCTGCCCCAGTGCCGGCCGGTCGGCGTAGCCCTCCAGCACGGTCCGGATGATCTGCGGCAGCCGCAGACCGGGCTGTTCGGTGGCAGCGGTGATCGCCGGGTCCGGTCGGGCGGCGGCGAACTGGGGGTCGTTGGCAATGAGTTGCTCGATGCGGCGGTCGAGTTCTTCGTCATGAATAGCAGTCGACATAACAGATCCCTTGCAAATGAAAGTTAGCGAGTCATTTTGCGCTGTACGCGCTGACACATAGAACGTTAGCTAAAGTAACGGTATTCCACCATGACTCGGCCTTTGTGGTGTTTGTGAGATTGCCCACGCGGGGTGGGCGGCCCGCCCTGGCTTACAGTTCGCGCAGGAGTCCGCCGAGGATGTCGATGCCCTCGGCCAGCAGCTCGTCGCTGATGGTCAGCGGCGGCAGCAGGCGGATGATGTTGCCGTACATGCCGCAGGTCAAGACGACCACGCCGGCCGCGGCGGCCGCGACGGTCAGTTTCTGTGTCAGTTCTTTGTCGGGCTCGGCAGTCCCCGACTTCACCATTTCGATGGCGATCATGGCGCCCCGACCGCGCACGTCGCCGATCCGGTCGTCACCGGCCTGCAGGCGCAGCAGTGGTTCGGTGATCAGGCGTTCCAATTGCCGGGCCCGTTCGATCAATCCGTCGTTTTCGATCGTCTCGATGGTGGCCAACGCGGCCGCGCACGCTAGCGGGTTTCCGCCGAAGGTGCCACCCAAACCGCCGACGTGCGGCGCGTCCATGATCTGCGCCCGGCCGGTGACCGCCGACAGGGGCAGCCCGTCGGCGATGGCCTTGGCGGTGCAGATCAGGTCGGGCTCGATGCCCTCGTGTTCGCACGCGAACATGGCGCCGGACCGCGCGAACCCGGTCTGCACCTCGTCGGCGATGAACACCACGTCGTTGTCGCGGCACCAGTGCAGCAGGGTGGGCAGGAAGCCCTCGGCCGGAACGATGAACCCGCCCTCGCCCTGGATGGGCTCGATGAGGAGGGCGGCCAGGTTGTCGGCGCCGATCTGGCTGTCGATCACGTTGATGGTGCGCGCGGCGGCCTTTTCCCCATCGGTGGCCAGTTCCTTGTCGATCAGGCCGTCGCGGTAGGGGTAGGACAGCGGCGCGCGGTAGACCTCCGGCGCGAACGGGCCGAAGCCGCTCTTGTAGGGGGCCGACTTGGCGGTCAGCGCCATCGTCAGGTTGGTGCGGCCGTGGTAGGCGTGGTTGAACGCCACCACGGCGGGCTTGCGGGTATACGCGCGCGCGACCTTGACGGCGTTCTCGACCGCCTCGGCGCCGGAGTTGAACAGCACCGTGCGCTTCTCGCCGGAGCCCGGGGTGATCCGGTTGAGCGTCTCGGCGACGGCGACGTAGGACTCGTAGGGCGTCACCATGAAGCAGGTGTGGGTGAACTCGGCCACCTGCGCGCGCACCGCTTCGACCACCCGGGGCGACGAGTTGCCGATGGTGGTCACCGCGATGCCGGAACCGAGGTCGATCAGCCGGTTGCCGTCGACGTCCTCGATGATGCCGCCGCCGGCGCGCTTCACGAAGACCGGCACCGACACGTTCACCGCGTGCGACACCGCCGCCGCCCGGCGCTTGGTCAGTTCCAGCGAAGCCGGACCGGGGATCTCGGTGACCAGCTGGCGAGTCTGCTCGAGGCTGGCCACCACATAACTCCTCCCCGCGGCGTGCGTGTCACGTCGCATCAAAAGCCTATCGACCTTGGCGCCGGCGGGCACTCCGTGCACCGTGGCGGGCGGCCGCGCGCCACGGCCTGCCAGACTGAACGGGCACACTGGATCGTTACGAGGTGCGCGACGCTCGAGTCGTACCGGCACCCAGCCACCAGGAAAGCCCCGATAATTTACGACGAAAGACAGGCGCGTCCATGCAAAGTTTGATCCTGTTCCTGCCGTTCCTGCTCATCATGGGCGGGTTCATGTACTTGGCGTCGCGCCGCCAGAAGCGCGCGATGCAGGCCACCATCGACCTGCACGAGTCGCTGCGTCCCGGCGACCGCGTGCACACCACGTCGGGCCTGCAGGCCACCGTCGTCGCGATCACCGACGACAACGTCGACCTGGAGATCGCCCCCGGCGTGGTGACCACCTGGATGAAGCTGGCGATCCGCGACCGGATCCTGCCCGACGACGGCGACGACCTGGCCGACGGTGACGACCCCGCCCACGAGGACTCGATCACCAAGGATTTGTGACCGGGATTTCCCACCGACCGCTGCAACGGACCGCTTGCGCAACGGGCAAGTGGGGGCCACGTAGGCTCTGTCCGGGGTAACTAACCGATTTTCGAGGAGATAGAAGGAACGTGGCATCGTCTTCGGCGCCGGTGCACCCTGCCCGCTACCTGTCGGTCTTCTTGTTATTGCTCGTCGGCGTCTACCTGTTGGTGTTCCTCACCGGGGACAAGCGGGCCGCGCCCAAGCTCGGTATCGACCTGCAGGGCGGCACCCGCGTCACGCTGACGGCACGCACCCCGGACGGCTCGAAGCCCAGCCGTGAGGCGTTGGCGCAGGCCCAGCAGATCATCGGCGCCCGGGTCAACGGGCTCGGCGTCTCGGGTTCGGAGGTCGTCGTCGACGGCGACAACCTGATCATCACCGTTCCCGGCAACGACGGCAACGAGGCCCGCAACCTGGGCCAGACCGCCCGCCTCTACATCCGGCCGGTGCTCAACTCGATGCCCGCCCAGGGCGCCGAGCCCAAGCCGCCGGCGCGCCAGCCCGCGGGCGGTCAGCCGGCCCCGGGGCAACCCGCGCCCGGTCAGCCGGCTCCCGGGCAACCGGCGCCCGGCACGCCCGCGCCCGGTCAACCCGCCCCGGCTCAACCCGTGCCCGCTCAGCCGGCTCCCGCCCACC